>NZ_JBEUTW010000285.1:0-6360 GCF_040492675.1 Bacillus sp. AP50 | reverse complement strand
GGTTATTACTATATTATAAAATCTCATATTCAAGATTTTTAATAAATTATTTTGCATTACCACTACTATTTCAAAAAGATTACAGTTAAACAAATTATTGTATACACATATCATCTATGTTAAAGGAGAAAGACGATGAAAAAGTTATTTATTTCACTAACAGTCCTTTTCGTTCTTGTTATGAGCGCTTGTAGCAATAGCTCTACAGACAAAAAGGACGATGCAAAAGGTAGCAAATCAGAAACAATTACATACCAATCTGAAAATGGTAAAGTAGAAGTTCCTGCAAATCCAAAACGCGTTGTTGTATTATCATCATTCGCTGGTAACGTAATGTCATTAGGTGTAAATCTTGTTGGGGTAGATTCATGGTCTAAACAAAACCCACGTTTTGATAGCAAACTTAAAGATGTTGCTGAAGTATCAGATGAAAATGTTGAAAAAATCGCTGAACTAAATCCAGATTTAATCATCGGTTTATCAAATATTAAAAATGTCGATAAGTTAAAGAAAATCGCGCCTACTGTAACATACACTTACGGAAAAGTTGATTACTTAACACAGCATTTAGAAATCGGTAAGTTATTAAACAAAGAAAAAGAAGCAAAAACTTGGGTTGATGACTTCAAGAAACGTGCACAAGAAGCTGGTAAAGAAATTAAAGCAAAAATCGGTGAAGATGCAACAGTTTCTGTTGTAGAAAACTTCAACAAACAGCTTTATGTATACGGCGAAAACTGGGGCCGCGGAACAGAAATTCTGTACCAAGAAATGAAATTAAAAATGCCTGAAAAAGTAAAAGAAAAAGCATTAAAAGAAGGTTACTACGCATTATCTACTGAGGTATTACCTGAGTTTGCTGGTGATTACTTAATCGTAAGTAAAAATAAAGATACTGATAACTCATTCCAAGAGACAGAATCATATAAAAACATCCCAGCAGTAAAAAATAATCGCGTATACGAAGCAAACATGATGGAATTCTATTTCAACGATCCACTTACACTAGATTTCCAACTAGACTTCTTCAAGAAGAGCTTTCTTGGTAAATAATACAAACATGAGGAATTCTTAAATTAAGAATTCCTCTTCCTTTATTCTATGAACAGAAAAGATGTGAAACGAATGACAAAAGATCACGACAATCCACGTTCTATAGCTTTTACATACAAACTAATTTTGAGCATAATTGCATTTTTTCTTATTTTTATGGTGGCAATGGTATTAGGGGCTGCCGATACTTCAATAAAAGATGTATGGTTAGCGCTCACTTCCTCTGCTAAAGGGGACAAAATATCTATTATTCGAGAAATTCGTTTACCACGTGAAGTAGCTGCAATTTTTGTAGGAGCTGGACTTGCTGTTTCTGGAGCAATTATGCAAGGATTAACACGAAATCCGCTTGCAGATCCTGGATTACTAGGGCTATCTGGTGGAGCAAATGCTGCACTTGCACTGACACTTGCTTTCAACCCTTCCATCAGCTATCTTTACTTAACATTAGCTTGCTTTATCGGTGCTGCAATCGGTGCGATTATGGTATTTGGAATTGGTATGGTGAAAAAAGGCGGGCTGTCCCCTCTTCGAATTGTATTAGCCGGTGCTGCCGTTTCAGCATTTCTACTCGCAATTTCAGAAGGAGTCGGCATTTACTTCAAAATTTCACAAGAGGTATCACTTTGGACTGCTGGGGGCGTAATTGGAACAACTTGGGGCCAATTAAAAATTATTATTCCAGTCATTTCAATTAGTATCTTTATCGCTATCTTACTAGCAAAAAAATTGACAGTTCTTAGTTTCAGTGAAGAAGTTGCTATTGGACTAGGTCAAAAAATTATTGTTATTAAAACCATTCTATTTATCATTATTATCTTACTTGCTGGTGCGTCTGTAGCTCTTGTCGGAAATATGGCATTTATCGGCTTAATGGTACCTCATATGGTACGTCCAATTGTCGGGCCAGACTACCGATTTGTTATACCAATGTCAGCAATTGCTGGAGCTTCCTTTATGCTACTTGCAGATACAATCGGACGTACTATTAACGCTCCATACGAAACACCAGTTGCCGCAATTGTCGCGATTGTAGGGTTACCATTCTTCCTATTCATTGTACGTAAAGGAGGAAAAACATTCTCATGATGCAATCTATTTTAAGAAAACAGCGTCTCATTATACTCACTTTACTTATAGTAATTATCACAACCATTGTAGTTGGAATGGGACTTGGTTCAGCATCTTTATCTTATGATCGACTACTCCCAACATTAATGGGGCAAGGGACTTTTAAAGAGGAGTTTGTTTTATACTCTTTAAGGCTACCTAGAATTGTCATTACATTATTAGCTGGTATGGCTCTCGCTTTATCAGGAGCTATTCTTCAAGGAATTACTCGAAATGATTTAGCTGAACCTGGTATTCTTGGTATTAACTCTGGGGCCGGTGTTGCTGTTGCTATTTTCTTTTTATACTTTCCAATAGATGTAGGTTCATTTCTTTACTTACTACCTGTTGTTGGATTTATCGGCGCATTTCTGACAGCTGTTCTAATTTACGTATTTTCTTATAGTAAATCAACTGGACTTCAGCCAATCCGATTAACATTAACCGGTATCGGTTTTGCATTTGCACTATCTGGAACGATGATTGTCCTTATTTCATCCGCGGATCGTATGAAAGTAGACTTTATTTCAAAATGGATTGCCGGAAATATTTGGGGAGATGACTGGATATTCGTTTTAGCAATGCTCCCATGGTTAATCGTATTAATTCCGTTCGTTTTCTATAAAGCAAATCGATTAAACATTTTAGCATTAAACGAGCCAGTCGCAATCGGCGTTGGAATTGAAATTGAAAAAGAACGCAGATACTTATTAGTCGCAGCCGTTGCGCTTGCAGCTGCAGCTGTTTCCGTAACAGGAGGAATTAGCTTTATCGGATTAATGGCTCCTCATATCGCGAAATCTTTAGTAGGTCCAAGACATCAAATCTTCATGCCTATCGCCCTTTTAATCGGCGGATGGCTATTATTATTAGCAGATACAATTGGAAGAAATATCGTTGATCCTAATGGCATTCCAGCAGGTATTGTCGTTGCTTTAATTGGGGCTCCTTACTTTATGTATTTGTTGCTTAAAAAAGCTTAAAAGACACCCTCAAGATCTTTTCTTGAGGGTGTCTTTGTTTCATTCTACTGCTGCCCATATCCTTCAAACTTCTTCGCCAAATTCTCCATCTCATCTTCTGGCAATAGCTTTGGTTCCCCAATGCTTTTCGTTTGATAATAAATTTGAGCACAAAACTCAATCTCTTCTGCAACAGTAAATGCCATTTTTATATTATTTGCACCTGCAATTAAACCGTGGTTCGCAAGTAAAACAGCACGGCGATCAATCATGCCTTCAAAAGCAGCCTCTGCTAATTGCTTCGTACCAAATGTTTCATACGGTGCACAGCGCACATTCGGTCCTGCGAAAGCAATTAAATATGACACAGCCGGAAGCTCCCATCCTAATGACGCAATCGTCTTCGCGTAAGGAGAATGTGTATGCACAAGCGCATTTATATCTTCACGCTTCCTATAGTAAATAAGGTGCATATCTAATTCACTTGATGGTTTTCTCTCTCCTTCTACTACTTCACCATCTAAGTTTAATATAACCACATCTTCAGGCTTTGTTTCATAATACTCTAAACCACTTGGGCTAATCGCAACAAGACCTTGTTCACGATTAAAGATACTAATATTACCGCCCGTTCCCTTTGTTAAACCACTAGAAATCATTTTCTTTCCATACGCTACAATTTCTTCTCTTTCTTTTTGTAATAACATATACATCCCCCTAAGTATGAAGCTTATGATGACTGACTTTTATATTTATCTACTTATTGAAATATCTTTTTTAAATTCTCCGTAAACGGTGCCTTTACAATCCCTTTTTCTGTAATAATCGCTGTTACATTTTCATGTGGAGTAACATCAAATGCTGGATTATATACTTTACTTTCTTTCGGAGCAGAATATTGTCCGAAGCGATTAATCACTTCAGAAGCATCTCTTTCCTCGATGGGAATTTCTTTTCCTGTCGGTGTTTTTAAGTCAATTGTCGGCGTTGGCGCTGCTACATAAAACGGAATGTTGTAGTATTTCGCTAAAATAGATACGCCTAATGTTCCAATTTTATTTGCTATATCACCGTTCGCTGCCACACGGTCGCATCCAACAATTACAGCGTCAATCTTCCCTTGTGACATGACCATAGCCGCCATATTATCCGTAATGACAGTAACATCAATTCCCGCTCGCTGTAGTTCTAATGCCGTTAACGTTGACCCTTGTAATCTTGGACGTGTTTCATCCGAAAAGATTTTTAAGTCCCATCCTTTTTCTTTTGCTAAGTACATTGGAGCCGTCGCAGTACCATACTTAGTCGTCGCTAACGCACCAGCATTACAATGTGTTAATACTCCCATTCCATCACGGAATAATGTTAATGCATGTTCTCCAATTTGACGGTTAATTTCTTCATCTTCTCTATGAATTTCTTTTGCCTCTTCTAGTAATCTATCTTTCAACTGTAAGATTGATAAATGAATATTATCTGCCGCTACACTTTCCATTCTTTCAAGTGCCCAAAATAAATTTACTGCAGTCGGTCTTGATGTCGCCAAGTATGTACATACCTTTCTTACTTCATCCATAAATCCTTCTTCCGTACTTTCAGCAAATTCCTTTACCCCTAAATACACTCCATAAGCTGCTGAAACACCAATCGCTGGTGCACCTCGTACTTTCATTACTTGAATGGCATCCCACACACTTTCAGCTGTTTTAAATGATTCATAGACAATTTCATTCGGTAATAACGTTTGATCTAACAAAACTAAAGCATCATCTTTCCACTGAATTGGTATTAATTGCTCTTCCATCATATTCTCCCCTTACTCCGCGTAGTGCATTGACTGTTCTTTTAACGTTTCTACAAAACTTGTACCTGTTCTATATTGATTCGCTCGTAAAATAAAACTCTTCGCTACTTTAAGACAAATTCGCTCCGCTCTAGCACGTGCTTCCTCATTCTCAATACAAGTAATATCTTTTACTTTCGCTAATCCAACAATACGGCGGATTAATTCAAGACCTGTCACTGCAGCTGTATCCTCTAATACAGATTGTAAATATACTTCGTTAAAGCCTTCTTCCTTCGCCATAATCTCGGTCACATGAATATCCCAAGCATCTAAAAACTTCTTCTTAAATAAATCAATTACCTCTACCATCGTAGTTTGTAACCAATCCATATACGTATCTTTCTCAGCTCCAGGTGGCATCGTTGCATCTGCATTCACCCAAGCAAACATTAAATTCGCCATTACATTCCCAACGTCATATCCCATAGGTCCATAAAAAGCAAACTCAGGATCAATAACCTTTGTAGAATCATCTCTTACAAAAACAGAACCAGTATGTAAATCACCATGAAGCAATGCCTGTGCATTCGTCATAAAAGAAAATTTACGTTTCGCTACTTCCATACGAAGCTCTTTATCACTATAAATATGCTCCCTAATCCATCCCTCATTTAAAGGAAATAACTCATTACGCTTATTATGATTTGTAAATGGTTCTGAATATACGAGGTCCTCTGTAATCTCACATAATCCAGGATTTATATAATTCTTCACAAGTTCCTTCTTCTCTTTATGATTCATTACAACATCAGATGTTAATAAAAGTGTATTTACCATAAAAGTAGTTAAGTCGTCAGCAAGCTGCGGAAATATTTGATGATTTATAAGTGCTGTACGTAATATTGTGTGATTCGATAAATCTTCCATTACGCAACAGTTCATCACACTATCAAATAAATACACCTTAGGAACAAGTCCAGGTGCTAACTCATCCTCTAACTGCAAAACATCTGATTCTATGCGAATACGATTCGTCGACAACTTAAACTCATCTGAAATGCGAGCTGTATCCCCAGCTTGCTTTACGATGACAGAGATGTTCTCTTTTTCATCCCAAACGCGGAACACATAATTTAAATTGCCATCACCTATTTCTTTACACTTTAGCCCCTTTGCATGTTCAAACTTAGATAATTTCTCTTTCACATATGCAATCACATCTTTAGCTTCCATTAAAAAATACTTTGTGAACTTAGACATGGTTTCCCCTCCACACCAATTGTAAGCGTTTTCTAAAAGCTATAAAAAATAATAGGTTGAATTTTTTCATCCTATAAATATGTATTCTTCTTTTTGAAAGGTATATCTAGGTTTTATTATATCTCGTTAGCACTTTGAGTCAATATTTCTAACTATCAGCGTAATATACTTCCTAATTATATATTTGAG
>NZ_JBEUTW010000284.1:0-14419 GCF_040492675.1 Bacillus sp. AP50 | reverse complement strand
ATATTAAACTACTTTTTAGTTGTAAAGAATATGTTAATAATCTTTATAAGAGAAGGATATTCCTTGTAAAAAGTGAAATTGTTTGGAATGTGAATAAATAAAAAGTTTAGAAGTGATACAGACTGGATAGAGTCTTGTATTAAATAAACAGAAAAGGGTAGGGGTTTCTAAAAGGTTTTGGGGGTTAGAAAGCACTTTTTAGTTAATAGCTTTAAATTATATTTTAAAGGGGAATGGGTATATGAAATTTCGAAATACAAAGATTGCTATGATTACACTGTCTTCATTTTTTATTTTAGGTTCTGCATCTCTATCATTCACAGATACTATACACGGTGAAGTAGCTTCTGCATCAGCACAAGAGATTATTGTGAAAAATTATGACGATACATATTATAATAACGCAATAGGAAAAACGGGTTTAGAATTAAAGAAGGAACTGCATAATATTATTGATAATCATACAAAGCTATCATACAGTGCGGTTTGGGAAGCGCTAAGAGATACTGATGAGGACCCAAATAATAAAAATAATGTGATACTCTTATATACTGGTCGTTCGCAAGGAAAACTTACGAATGGATCAGGAGTAAATAACTGGAACCGAGAGCATGTTTGGGCAAAATCTCACGGTGACTTTGGAACGACTGCAGGACCTGGAACAGATCTACATCATTTAAGAGCGACGGATGTATCTGTAAATAGTTCACGTGGAAATCTGGATTTTGATAATGGTGGTGTGAATCATTCTGAAGCGACAGAATGTAAATATGATAGTGATTCTTGGGAACCTCGTGATAGTGTAAAAGGAGATATTGCTAGAATGCTGTTTTATATGGCTGTTCGTTACGAGGGAGACAACGGCGAAATAGATTTAGAACTAAATGAAAAAGTGAATAACAATAAAGATCCATACATGGGGAAACTATCTGTCTTATTAAAATGGAATGAACAAGACCCGGTCGATGATTTAGAGCGAAAGCGTAATGAAGTGATTTTTACAAAATATCAACATAACCGCAATCCTTTTATTGATCATCCTGAATGGGTAAATAAAATCTGGAACTAAGATCTTTAAAGGTATTATATTTTGATAAAAGGGATTGATCATTATGATCAATCCCTTCTTATATTTTTACTAGAATAAATGATTTTTATAGGACTAGTGAGGGAAATAGAATAGATATTTATATGGAACGATAGTACTTATTTATCAAGTTAAGTATTTAGTAAGGTCCCCACTCAATATTCACCCCAACAATAAGAAAAACAAGTCCTATGATAAACCAAATGAGTGCAAGTGGAGCCATGAAACGAATCCATTTTCCATAAGAAATCCCGCTTGCTGCGAGAACGCCCATTAAAACACCGGAAGTTGGATTAAGGCAGTTTACTACACCCTCGCCGAGCATAACAGCCTGTACTGTAACTTGGCGTGTAATGTGCATGAAATCAGCTAATGGAGCTAATATCGGAATAAAAATAACCGATTCTCCTGTCCCGGATGAAATAAGGAAATGTAATGCAGCACTACTTACGTACATACCGATAACGCCAAATACAGGGCTTTGTCCTTCAAGAGACTGTGCGAGCTGGTTAACGATTGTATCAAGTAATTTTCCTTGTTCTAAAATGACTGAAATACAGCGAGCCATTCCGACGATTAAAGCACCATATATGAGATTTTGGCAGCCCGCTAGAAAAGTAGAAGCGATATCGTTTGCTTTCATGCCACCTATTATTCCGGCTGTAATTGCTATGAAAATAAAAGTAGCGGTCATTTCTGCGTCCGTCCAATGTAGACGAAAAGCGCCTATTAAAAATGCAATTAATGATAAAGCTGAAACGAGTAAAATTAATTTATGACGTATCGTCCAAGGAACTTCTTTTTTCTCTGCTTCTTTTTCGCTTGAAAGAGCGTTACTTGGAAACCAGTTGTCGCCAAGAATACTTCCTTTATTCGATTTTTTCAAGCGCTTTACATACCAATTAATATAAAGGATAGTGGCAAGTAAAAAAGATATATAGATAGCTGTGCGTAAACCAATTCCCGAAAACATCGGAAGTTCTGCGATCTTTTGTGAAATGCCTAAAGGTGAGGGGGATAAAATAGTAGCGTTAAAACCAGCATAAGTGCCTAAATAAATAATTGCTACACCGACGATAGCGTCCCATTTTAATGTGCGTGCAACGATGATACCAATGGGGATAAAACCGATAACTGAATTAACGATAATGCCAGTCGTTCCAAGAATAGAAAAAAGTGCGGCAACGATACAAATGAAAAGTAATTGCTGATTACGAAATTTGTTTATAACATGATAGATTAAACCGTCAAGAGCACCTGTTTTTTCAAGAATGGCAATGGCTCCACCTGTAAATAAAATTAAAAAGATGATCGGAGCAGCAAGTGTCATTCCTTTTTCAATAGCGGTAAAAAAAGAAACAAATCCTACAGGTGATTGTGGAACAGAATGATAGCTTCCCGGTATTGTCGTTGTAACGGTCCCGTTTGTAACTCTTTTAAATTCTCCAGCGGGAACGAAATAAGTAGCAATGGCGCAAAGTAAAGCAATAAAAAATAGTAGTACGTACGCATCAGGCATTTTAAACTTTTGTTTACTAGGTTGTTTTTTTGCCTCAGTTTGTATTTGCATAAAATTCCTCCTTCTTCACTTGATTAATTTTAATATTCTGAATTCGATCCGTGAAATAGATTATAATAAAGGTAGCTTCTTAAGGCAATAGTTTTTGTATCCTTTTCCCGCACATACAAATTATTGCAATATTAGACAGGGAAACGATAATAAGCCAAGAATATGTTTATGTAGAAAGAAAAAGGAAAAGAGGGAACAAGATGTGGAAAACTACAGATCTATGTGATGAATTTGAAAAGGAATTACAAATATGTCGCCAGTCTTTTCGGTCTTTTGGGAAGAAAGAACAATTCCACGGGAAAATTGCAACTGTAAAAGTGAAAGATGATAATGTACTAGTGAAGGAAGGATTGCAAACATTACCAGAAGGAACAGTATTAGTTGTTGATGGCGGAGCGTCTACTAATTGTGCGTTACTTGGTGATAATTTGGCAGCTATTGCGGAAGAAAGAAAGCTAGCAGGAATTATTGTGAATGGGTATGTTCGTGATTCTAGTGAACTAAAGAATATTAATATTGGTATTTTAGCGTTAGGAACGATGCCAAATAGAAGTGTGAAAGAAGGAAAAGGAGAACGAAATATTTCATTGCACTTTGGACAAGTGGATTGGAATCCAAATGAATATGTCTATGCGGATGAAGATGGCGTCATTATTAGTGAAAAGAGTTTACATAGTTAAGAGTTAATAAGTTATTATTCTTAGAAAATAAATCCGATAAAGCATGGACAAAATTCTTTGTCAATAGTAAAATAATACAGAAATTTAAAATTTACAGAATGTATAGGTTTATCGTTTTACGATAACTTAAATGGAAGTAAGTTGTGCCAAGAAAAGTGAATGTTATCACAATGATACGTTCATAAACAAAATTATTTTTCCTATACAAATATAGCCGCGAATAATGCGGGTAGGAGGTGTTGTACATTTTTGTTCGACACTTACAAAAAGAGAGTGTCAATCGCACGCCCTTGAAGGGCCTTTTTTTGTGTAAATGGTAGTAAGGGAGGAAATTTTGGGATGGCAATGTTGAAAAAGTGGCTGCTTACGTCGTTAATGGCAGTGACACTTGTATTTGTTTCTTTTGCGAATACAGTACATATTACGTTTGCTGAAGAAAATACAGCAAAACTTGCAATTATTGGGGAATCACAAAAAGGCATAATGTTATGTCCGAAAGAAGAGCAAATTAAAGATGGGGAAACAGCTTTAAGTTTGCTGCAAAAGGTCATGGGGGACAAGGTAGAATCTGAAACGATGTCGTTTGGAACATATGTAAAAGGCATCGATGGTTTAATGGCCGGGGCTACAAGTGCTTGGCTGTATGATGTAAATGATAAGTCTGCAGAAGTCGGAGCAGATAGTTATAAATTAAAATCTGGAGATGTTGTTGTCTTTCGCTTTGTTTCAGACTGGAGCAATATAAGCCAGGAAACATTGAAAGAAACGTTAGATAAGTTCGGGACGTGTAAAACAGAAGAACCTAACGGTGGCAAAACAGAAGAACCAGAACCAGAAGGTGAAAATGGTAAACCGACAGTCAGTCGATCCAAAACCGGAAGGTGAAAATGGTAAACCGACAGTTGATCCAAAACCAGAAGGTCAAGATGATAAAAAAACAGAACAACCACAGCAAGAGAACATTCAAGTTCCAAGTGCACAATTAAACGAAGCCATTTCTAAAACATCAGATAAGATGTTACAAGATGGAATTGAAAGTGACTGGGTAGCTGTAGCGCTTTCTCGTTCTGGAAAGAATGTGCCAATTGAGGCAAAATTAAATTATGTTAAGTCAGTAACTGAAAAAGTAGAAAAGCGCATTAATCGTTTTTCAGCGACAGATTTAGCTAGAACAATTATTATGATGAATGCAATGAGTGCAGACCCTAAAAATGTAGGTGGACATAATTTAGTTCAAAAATTGTATGAGTCAGATAAAGTGAATTCAGTTACAGGTTATGCATTTGCTTTACTTGCATTTGATACGAAGAAGTATGAGATTCCAGTTGAATCAAAATGGAACAGAGTTGCTCTAGTGGAAGCACTGTTAAATAATCAGCATACAGACGGTGGATGGACTTATAATAGTTCAGGTAGTAAAGATAGTGCTAGTAGCGTTGATGTAACAGGTATGGTTTTATCAGCATTAGCTCCTTATCAAGAGCGATCAGATGTGAAACCAGCTATACAAAAAGCTGTTGCGTATTTATATAACGAACAGCTGCAAAATGGTGGTTTTTCAGCTGATGGACAAGAAAATTCAAATAGTACTGCGCAAGCAATTATTGGATTATCGCTTGTTAAAGATGTAGATCAAAACCGTCTTCATAAGGCAATGCAAAACCTATTATCATATCAACTTTCAAATGGTGAATTTAAATGGTTACCAAGTGATCAAAATGGTAACGGAATGGCTACAGAACAGGCTCTTTTAGCATTACTTCAATTTAAGGAAATGGGAAAATCTATTTATGATTGGTCTAATGTAGACGTTGGTGATGTAATTAAGCCAAAACCGATTGAAGAGCCAGAAAAGGTCGTTGAACCAGAAAATAATGTAGTAGAAAAAGAAGTTACTGAAGAACCGAAAGAACAAAAACAAGTACAACAAGAAACAAAAGATGAAAATCTAAAAGTAGTTGTAGATAACGAACCGGTTAAGAATAAAAAAATCGGAAACGGTAACAGTCTACCAAAAACAGGAGCATCTTCTCATAGTCCAGCAACAGAAGTAGGTATGGGTGTATTATGTATTGCTTCTGCATATGTATTATGGAGACGTAAAGCAGCTTAACAAAAAATTAGGAGCAATTATTTGCTCCTAATTTTCGTATGAAAGGTGAGAGATAGGATGAGTAAGGTGAAATGGTTCATTTCTTTACTGCTTTCGCTCGGGCTACTTGCCGGATGTGAAGAGGCAGCTGTAAAGCCTGAAAAGAAGGTAGAACCGAAGCAAGAAGAGGTAGCGAAACAAGAAGAACAAAAAGATGAAGCGAAGCCAGAAGAAAAAGCAGAAGAAAAGCAAGCTGAATCAGAGCAAAAGCAGCAAGAAGAACAGAAAGAGAAACAAGAACAAAAAGTAGAAGAGAAGCCGAAAGAGGAAAAGCCGCAGGCACAACCAGAGGTAAAGAAAGAAGAGAAACAACAGGAACAACCGAAAGAGCAACCTGCTGTAAATAAGCAACCAGAGCAGCAACAAGTACAAGAAGAGAAACAACAACCGAAAGCATCAGGAGTAAAAGAAGAAGCAAAGGTTGTGAATCAGCCGAAAGAAACACCGAAGCAGGAGCAAAAAGAAGATCCGAATAAAGCGGAGAAAACGATACCGACTCCGGCAGTACCAAAACCTGAACCACCAAAACCAGATCCAGTACCAGTACCGAAACCGCAAGCAAAACAAGTAACAATCTCGGTAAAAGGAAATAACGGATATATAATGGGTGCGAAAAAGATGGATGTACAAGATGGCGATACTGTGTATAAAGTATTACAACGTACAGGATTAGATGTTGATGCAAGCGGATCTAGAGATAGTATTTATGTAAAAGGTATTAATGATTTATATGAAAAAGATATTGCGGATACTAGTGGATGGAAATATCGTGTGAACGGTGCTTTTCCAAACCATAGTGCTGGTGTAGCTGCGGTAAAACCAGGAGATACAATTGAGTGGGTATACGTATTACAATAAGAAAGGCATTCGGTAAAGGGCTATGAAAATAAGTTTTTCTTCTTTACATCCTTTTGTGAATTTTTTCTATTATATCGGGGTGATGATACTATGTATGATGTGTCTTCATCCTCTTTTTTTAATTGGAGCAATAGTATTAATTATTATGTTAAATGTGATGCAAGGAAATAGCGAAAAGATAAGAAAGATGCTACCGAGCACAATTGTTTTCTTTTTTATGGTAATTTTATTTAATTCGTTATTAACGCATAGAGGTCGAACTACGTTATTTTGGTTAGGTGATAGCCGTATTAAGCTTGAGGCGATTATGTTTGGAATAGTAATGGGGTTATTACTAGTTGCAGTTATGTTTACGTTTGCGTCATACAATGATATTATTTCCAGTCATAAATTTTTATATTTGTTTTCAAGAATTTCACCGAAAGTTGCATTGTTAACGATGATTACAGTGAGATTTGTTCCTTTGTTTATAAGGCGATTAAAGAAAATCACACTCGTTCAAAAGACGAAAGGTGTGCAGGTAGATTCAGGTTCGATAATTGAACGCGTCAAAAATGGTATGCAATTGCTGCAAGTATTATTAATTTGTTCATTAGAAGATGCACTGCAAACGGCAGATTCTATGCAAGCTCGTGGATTTGGTGTAACGAAGCGTACGACGTATATTCGCTATAGAATGGAAAGGCGTGACTGGTATACGCTCAGTTATTTAATCATTCTATTTATAGCTGCTATTATATGTAGTAATTATGGCGGAGGGAAATTGATTATTTATCCGAAAGTCGAATCGATTCTATTTCAACAATACGACGGGATGATGTTTGTCGTATTTACGATGTTTATTAGTTTACCAATCATAATGGAAGGGAGAGAATGGATATGGTGGCGCATGCAGAAATAAACAATTTATCATTTGTATATGCTGATGAAAACGAATATGCGTTACAGCATATTTCTCTTTCTGTTCAAAAAGGTGAGTTTATTGCACTTGCTGGAGGATCGGGATCTGGGAAGACGACGTTATTAAAACATTTTAAAAAGGAGTTACTTCCAATTGGTACGCGTTCTGGAGAGATATTTTATGAGGGTGTTTTAATAGAGGAAGTAGCTGATTTGTTATCTGCCCAAGAAATTGGGATGGTATTTCAAAACCCAGAAAACCAGATCGTTATGGATACAGTGATTCAAGAATTAGCATTTTCTTTAGAAAATATCGGATTACCATCACATATTATTCAAAAAAGAATAGCAGAGCTTATTAGCTTTTTAGGATTTCAAGATTTATTGCATCAATCTGTTCACACGTTATCTGGTGGGCAAAAGCAACTTGTTAATTTAGCTGCGGTATTAGTTATGCAGCCGAAATTGCTATTATTAGATGAACCGACAGCGCAGTTAGATCCAATCGCTGCAAAAGAGTTTTTAGGATTATTAAAACGGATTAATGAAGAACTTGGAATTACGATTATTTTAAGTGAACATCGTTTAGATGAAGTTATCCAGCTTGCAACACGCGTTGTTTGTATAGATAATGGCCGTATTATGTATGATGGTAGTCCTAAAATTGTTATTACGGATATGTGGGGAGTAGAATCATTCCGTCCATTTATTCCGCAAATTCCAAGGCTATTTTTAGAGTGGAATGTGAGAGATATTCCGTTTACAGTGCGAGAGGCGCAAATGAAAATGAATGATTTTACAGCGATATCATATGTAAATGAGCCAATAGCACAAAGTGAAAAGCAAGAGGTAATTTTAAGCGCAGAGCATATTTCGTTCCAATATGAAAAAAATAGTCCGCTTATTTTACGTGATTTATCAGTTTCGATTGAAAAAGGAAAATGGGTAGCACTCGTTGGGAAGAATGGTACAGGTAAGTCTACACTGTTAACGATTTTAGCAGGATTACAAAAAGCGAGAAGAGGGAAAGTAAAGTGGAACGGAAAAGTAATACATAAAATTGATTCGAAAGAACGTTTTAAAAGTATTGGGTATGTATCGCAGCATCCGTATTACCATTTTACATTTGATACAGTATGGGACGAGGTTTATGAACGTGCGCGTGAATTATATGGAGAACAAGGAAAAGAAATAGCAGAAGATACGCTAAAACAGTTTTGGTTGTACTCGCTTAAAGAACGCCATCCGCATGATTGTAGCGGGGGAGAGCAACAATTACTTGCATTATGTACAACGTTATTATCAAAGCCGACTTTATTATTACTTGATGAACCGACAAAGGGATTAGATCCATGGAAGAAAGAAAGAGTAGGAGAGCTATTTAGGAAGCTACAAAAAGAAGGTACAACAATTGTAATGGCAACGCATGATATTGAGTTTGCAGCGAAATACGTTGATCAATGTATGATGTTATTTGATGGAACAGTCATTATGAATGATGCACCGAAAGAATTTTTTAGCGGCAACTTCTTTTATACAACATCTATTAACCGATTCATTCGAAAAGAATTGCCATATGCATTAACGTGGGAGGATGTGTACGAAGCTTGTCCAAAAGATATGTTGCATTCATAATATGTATCTTTGCAGTAATAATCGGCACATTACTCCTTACGACACTTGTCATGGACGGTTATTACATGTTAAGTAGTTTGTTTATATTAGCGGTTATTATGTTACCTTTCTATATCCGTTTTGAAAGAAAGGCGTTTGTTTCACGTGAAATTGTTCTCGTTGCTGTATTAGCGGCAATTGCAGCAGTAAGCCGGGTGCCATTTTCTATTTTACCAAGTGTACAACCAACTTCTTTTGTCATTATCGTTTCTGCAATTGTATTTGGAAGTGAAACTGGTTTTATGATTGGTGCTACAGCAGCAATTGTATCTAATATTTTTTTAGGACAAGGTCCGTGGACACCGTGGCAAATGTTTTCGTGGGGCATGATTGGTTTTATAGCAGGTCTACTTCGTAATACATTTTTTATGAAAAAGCTATGGGGAAGACTTCTTTACGGAGTAATTGTTGGCTTTTTATTTGGCTGGATTATGAATTTCTGGGGTCTTCTCGGTTTTATACGAGAAGCAACATGGGAAACTGTCATTTCGTATTATATCGCAAGTTTTTACTTTGATTTGAGCCATGCGATTTCGAATGTTATTTTCTTATTACTATTTAGTACTTCATGGATTACGATTCTTACAAGATTTAAAAAGAAATACGGTATATTAGATGAGCATAACGTGACATAGAAAAGCATACTCATATAAGGTAGGGTCGCGACTTACATATTCGTTTGCCTCTTTCATGCTTCTTACATATTGTAAGGAGCATTTTTTTGTCAAAAAATCGATTTAATATACATCCGTTATTATATAAAATTATTTGTATAATGGTAGGTGAGAACTTCTTTCAAAAGGGAGGTGTATAGTTAATGAAGTTAGTTATTCCGAAGCAACATGGTGCATGGGCTATGCTTGTTATTCCTTTTTTATTAAGTGTCATACTTGGGAAACCTACTATTTATCATATTCCATTGTTTTTAGCGTGGTTTTTTATCTATTTAGCCACGTATCCATTTCTTACATACATAAAGCAAAGACGAAAAAAAAAGTTTTTACAAGCTGCCATTGTTTATTTCAGCATTGCGTTCCTATTTGGGATGATTTCTTTATTATATGAGTGGCGAATTCTTTTATTCGTAATAGTAATGATTCCATTATTTATAGTGAATATGTATTACGCTCGTCAAAAAAATGAAAGAGCACTATTAAATGATATTTGTGCGATTATTGTGTTTTGTATCGGTGGATTAATTAGTTATTACTTTTCAATGAAGCAAATCGATCATACAGCTATATTCATTGCACTTATTTCATTTTTATACTTTTTAGGTAGTACGTTCTATGTGAAAACGATGATTCGTGAAAAAAATAACCCGAAGTATCGTCTTATATCTTGGGGATATCATATCGTATTAACAATAATCATATTTGTGATTAATCCCTGGTGTTCTCTTATTTTTATACCAAGTGCCATTCGAGCAATTGTGTTGTATGGCAAAAAAATTTCTATTATAAAAGTAGGAATTTTAGAAATTGCTAATTCTGTATATTTTTTAATCATAACGGCAATAATTATGAAGTATGCCATTTGAAAAAACTTCCCATCAATTGATGGGAAGTTTTTAATCTTTTTCTAAAATGTGAACGGTGTACTCGCAACGTTGAATAGCTTGTTCAACAGCATAAAGTGATTGTTCAATACGAGCGCGATTAAAATCTTTTTCAACTGTTTCGAGCGCTTCTTCTAAACAATTTTTAGCTTCTTGTAATGATTGAAAAGAATCTTGTACATATCCGCGAGCATTTTGATGCATTTCATAATCCTCCTTGCGTGTTCGTATATGGGTAGTATGAACAGTAAGGAAGAAAATATAATTTGTTATATTTATTTGACAATTAAAGTGGAATTACGTATAGTAAGAATTAAGTGAATATTTTCTTATCCAGAGAGGTGGAGGGACTGGCCCGATGAAACCCAGCAACCGCGATGCAGGTGCTAATTCCAGCAGAACATATTTGTTCTGGGAGATAAGACGAAGATATATACGTAACTTCTTCTTATCGGAGAGGTTTTTTTATTGCAAAAAAACCGATTACGAAAATTTATATTAAGAAGAAAGGGGTTGCGCATTACTGTGACACTCGAAAAATACGTAAAACTGCGTAGTACAGTTTATGAATATATGATAGAGCAAGATAAGCCGATATCATTGTTAGATATTCAAGAACATATCGTTTCGCATCATGAAGGAAAATTCACGAAAAAGATGTTGCATCAATTTTATTTATCAAGATTATTAGACGAACTAAAACTGGATGGGAAAATTACATTAGCTGATGAATATCTCTATGCTGAAAAAGGGGTATTGTATAAGGCGAGAAAAGGGAGCTAAGCTCTCTTTTTTTCTTAAAATAACGGAGTATGTAGAGTAAAAGACTGCTAAAGCAGCCTGATACAGGGAATGGTGTTGAGTGTGTAGTGTCAAAAATTGAATGTGCCTGAAAGAGGCAATTCATATCGGCTGCAAATGAAAAGAGACACCTTCGCCGAATAGGTGTCAGTCGTTTTGTCATATAGACTTGCTATTTGACAGTTATTAGAATAACATACAGGATTTTTGAAGTCAAAAGGGAATTAAAGGAAGGGGTACAATTATGTACGCTTACTTATTAAAAGATATAACGAAATGGATCCCAAAGTACATTGTAGATAAGGGATATGAATATTATGAAGATGGACATGTAGAAGATGTTGAAATACATGATAAAAAAGTGTTTGCTTTCGTTACTGGAAATGCAGGAAATTATGAAGTAGTTATCGATCTCGAAGATTTTTCAGAAAGTAGCTGCGAATGTCCATATGAAAATCTTTGTAAGCATATGGCGGCAGTTGTTTATGATATTCAAGGTGCTGGTGAGAGTGCAGTTAAAGAGAAACTGAAAGATTTAGAAAAAGAAGAATTACTTATATTATTGAATCGATTATTGCAAAGTTCGAAAAACGTACAAATTGTAGAGAAGATGTTAAAGAAGGGGAAACTTTAACGTATAGAGGGAGTTGTTATGTAGTGAACGTACTAATTGTATACGCTCATCCTAATCCTTCAAGTTTTAACGCGGCGATTTTAAATCATGTGCAAAAAGGACTACCGGAAACAAATCATTCAGTTACGCTGCTTGATTTATACAAAGAACAATTTGATCCAGTCCTCGTATTTAAATGAAGAGAAGAAAAGACGTGATTTAGTAAATGAAGAAGAAACAGCTCGGTACAGAACGTTAGTAGAAGAAGTAGATACACTTTTATTCATCTATCCAATATGGTGGTGGGGGATGCCAGCAATTTTAAAAGGATTTATCGATCGTATTTTCGTAGCTGGATTTGCTTATAAATATGAAGGGGCTCTGCCGAAAGGATTATTGCAAGGGAAAAAAGCATGGGTTATTAATAAGTTAGACTCGCCCCTATGGTACGTCGCATTGTTATATCGATCAGCAGATTGGATTATGATGAAGAGAGGTGTTTTACGTTTTTGTGGCATTCGCAATATAAAACGGTCAGTGTTTCAATCTGTGAAAAAGAGTAAAGTATCAAAGCGTGAAAAATGGTTATTACAAATAGAAGAAAAGGCTCGTACATTATGAATGAAGTCGACCGTATTATAAACTGTGTTCAGTATGATGGCGAACTTTTTCGGAAGTATGTTACGCGTTTACTTCAATTGAAAAAATGTAGCGAAACATTTCAGCAAATTCAAATAGAGTTAAGAAATGATTATTTAATAAGAGGAATTTGTGAAAGAGAAGTAGATGAGGTAGTACGGGGAAGTAAAGAATATGAAACATATTTTCTTCCTAAAGCGTTACAGTGGAATTTTTTGAGTGAACATCCACACTTGATCGGAAAAATTTGCGAAGATTTTTTTGCATTTGAGTCATTACATCTTACGGAGATAGAGTGGGAGAAGATTATAAATTGCATGGGAAATAAGTGATTTATTATGTAAAAACGCTAGTATAAAACTAGCTTTTCGTTTAAATAAATAAGAAGCATAGACTAATGATAAAACCCGCATATAGTAAGTTCACAACACAAAATCCCATAATGTCACGAGCACCTAAACCAGCTATCGCTAATGCTGGTAATGCCCAGAAAGGTTGAATTAAATTCGTCCAAGCATCGCCCCATGCAATTGCCATTGCTGTTTTTGCAGCAGGTACACCAAGTTCAGCGCCAGCTGGAATCATAATTGGTGCTTGCACAGCCCATTGACCGCCGCCAGATGGAACGAAAATGTTAACAATGCCAGCACTTAAAAATGTAAAGAGCGGAAAAGTCGTTTCATTTGAAATGCTAATAAAGAAATTAGAAATAGCTCCTCCAAGTGAAAGTCCTTCACTATTTGCTCCAATCATCATGCCCATAATTCCTGCGTAAAACGGAAATTGAAGTAAAATGCCAGAAGCACTTTTCGTAGAGTCTGAAAAAGCGCGAATATACTGAATCGGAGTACGGTGGAAAATAAGACCTGCAATTAATAACATAAAAATCACGATATCGAGAGTAAGGTTAAAACCTTTCGTATAAAAGTAATTGAAAATATAAATGAGACCTAACAATCCAACGCAAAGTGTAATAATAATGCTATTTTCCATCTTTTCAGCGAATGTATTTTTTTCTACTTCTTGAGCAGCGGCTTCTTCATGGAACACGCTAGGATCTACAGTTATCGTATGTTTTTCATCTGGATGCATCGCCTTATTAATGAGAGGCATCGTAATGAGAAAAATAATAACTGGAACGAGAGCGTATGGTGAGAATAACGTTTCTGTTATTGGAATCGCCTCTTTAATACTTCCAGCAGTCGTTTTAATTAACGTTTCACCGCCTGTTGCTAACGTAAGAGGGATAGAGGCAGAAAGACCGGCATGCCAAATGAGAAACCCAGAGTAAGAAGAGGCGATTGCTAGTCTATAATCTAATCCGTCCAGCTGCCTTGCCACTTCTTTTGCGTATAAAACAGATACAACAATTCCAAAGCCCCAGTTTATGTATGCACCAAGTAAACTTACAATTGAAATGGCAATAATGCCTTGTCCATTCGTTTTTGGTAGTCTGGCAGCTTTCGTTAATCCCTTTTTAATAAGAGGAGCATTTGCTAAAGCAGATCCAGTCACGAGTACAAGTGCCATTTGCATAGAAAAGGCGAGGAGTCCCCAAATTCCATTACCCCAGTGATTAATCATTTCTACAGGGGTTTGGTGAGTCGCAAACATACCAAAGAAGATAACAAAAACAGTTAGTAAACATGATAAAATAAACGGTTCTGGCAAGAAGCGTTGCACTAAGGCGACGCAACCATTTGTAAAGGAACGAAACAAAATAGATCACCCTCCTTATGTATATGTAGTACAATTATTCGAGGTTGTTTGGGAGATAACCTTTAAATATATAGAAAATTCTGAAATTTACAATGGTTGTCCTTATATATAAAAATGTTATTTCATTTGCATCGAAGTATAATGCAACCACCGGTTTCAAACATTTGC
>NZ_JBEUTW010000283.1:0-5638 GCF_040492675.1 Bacillus sp. AP50 | reverse complement strand
AGGTTTTCATCGTTAGTGTGCTTCTTATATATATTCCGATTTTTATTTTATTTAAATTGTTTCATTATCTCATTCCGGCTGCGATGAAGGAGAGATTATAATATGTGGACGTATATAAAACGTGATAAAAGATTTTGGATAAGCATTGGGTTTCTTCTCCTATTAGTTCTTTTGAGCATCGGAAATACGTTATGGAATGATGGACATATTAGACAAGTTACATTGCAATATGATGTGGATGAAAATCCACAAGTGCCACCGTTTCCACCTTCATTACAATTTTTACTCGGGACAGACCGGAAAGGGTATGACCTGTTACATTTAGTCATTGAAGGCGCGAAGTGGACGATTGGTATATCTATTTTAATTGCGGCACTTAGAATGGTAATAGGTGTGTTTTTCGGTGTCGTACTCGGAACGTATATAAAAAGAGGATTTTCAAAAATTGAGGCTTTCTTTGATAGTTTTACAGTTATTCCGACAGTTATGATTGCGTATTTTTTTCTTCAATCTGCAAATGCATTTGGAAGCGGAGAGGAGACAACAACCTTTTTTGAAAGGGCTTCGTTTCAAGTGGTATTACTTGTACTGCTTGTAATGCCAGTTATTGCACTGTATGTTGCGAAGGAAGTTCGTAAATTGCGAACGGAAGAATTTGTTGATGCCGCGCGCATATTAGGCGGATCGAGAAGACGTATTGTTATAAAACATCTTTTTCCGCATCTCTATATGACTTTTATACTCGTATTTCTTCAACAGTTTACGCAGAGCCTTACTATTTTACTGCACTTAGGATTACTTGAAGTGTTCTTTGGTGGGACTGTTACGTTTGGTGGACCTATAAAAGAGGTGGAATCTTATACGCATGAATGGTCAGGTTTAATTGGAGTATACTTTAGATCATTAACAGTGCATCCATGGATTCCTCTCGTCCCAATTACATTTTTCGGGCTAACTATTTTTTCAGGAAATATGATTGTGAAAAGTATAGAAGAGGCAATGTTGAAAGTAAGGTTAGGAGGGGAGAGAAAGAGGAAAGATGTAGAAGAGGAACAGCCTGTTGTGCAGTCAAAAGAAGAGTTATTTACTTTTAAACATACGATGTGAAGAGAAAGAAGAAGCAAGCATGGATTTCATGCTTGCTTCTTTTCTTTATTTTGTAGAAACTTCACCTGCAGCTTCTGTTTGCGGAATAAAGTATCCAATTATACCACCGATTATTGCTGGAATGATCCAGCCAATTCCTAAGTTATAAAAAGGAATGGTGTGTACGATATTAGCGATAAAATCTGGTATCATTTCCACATTATCAAGTGCATGAATGCAGCTAATAATAAACGCTGCGATCATCGCTCCAATGTAGACAGAAGGTTTACGTTTCGTATATTTATCGATAAATGATACGAAAACTAAAATGATCGTAATTGGGTACAAAATAATTAATACAGGTAAAGTAATTTTAATTAATAAGCTTAATCCTAAGTTTGAAATAACGAAACTAAAGATACAAACGTATAGTACAAGCTTTTTGTATGAAACATTTGTTAGCACTGTTGTGAAGTAATTTGCAAATGCACTTACAACACCAATTGCCGTTGTTAAACAAGCGAAGATAATGGCGATACTTAATAAAATATTACCGCTTGTCCCAAAAAATTGATACATAACAGTAGCTAATAGCTGCCCACCGTTTTCGAATTGTCCTAAGTTTCCGTTTGAAGCTCCAATATAACCGAGTAAGAAGTAAACAATTGTTAAGAATAGAGCAGCGATACTTCCGCAAATGATTGTATATTTTGCGATAGATTTCTTCTCTTGTATACCATTTTGACGAATTGCATTTACAACAATTGTTGATAGTACGAGAGCCCCAATTGCATCTAACGTTAAAAATCCTTCAAGAAATCCTTTGAAAAACGGGATGTCTTTATAGTCACCGATAGGTTCTGCAAACGTCCCTGGTGAAAGAATCGCTTTTGTTGCCATAATTGCAATAATTACAAGTAAAATTGGCGTTAATATTTTACCGATATGATCTACTAGCTTGGATGGATTTAATGATAAGAAGTAAACGAATGTAAAGAAAATCGCACTAAAAACTAACATAGAATACCATTGATCTGGGAAAAGTGGTGCAATCCCGATTTCATAAGATACAGATCCAGTTCGTGGAATAACAAATAGTGGGCCGATTGAAAGATAAATAATGATAGCGAATACTGCTGCGAATTTTGGATGAACACGGCTCGCTAAAGTGTTAAAACTACCACCAGCAAGGGCAACAGCAACGATAGCAAGTAAAGATAAACCGACGTCTGTAATAATAAAACCTGTAATGGAAACCCACATATTTTCTCCGGAAGAAAGACCGAGAAGGGGCGGGAAAATCATATTACCAGCACCGAAGAAAACTGCGAATAGTAATAAACTAATCGAAAGTATTTGCGCTGGTTTTAAAGTTGTATGCATATAAAGAAAATCCTCCTAATGAGTGTTTTTGTCGAAAATTCAAACAATTTGTCGAGTAACTGTTATTATTTTAAAGGTCTGATGACTAGAAAGCAATAGGGAATTTTGAAAATATTAAAAAATAATGCATTAAATCGAATAAATATACTATTTATATGTTTAATAGGAAGGATTTAACTTTTAACGTAAAAAAACACATATCGCTAGGATACGTGTATTAAAAATATATTTTTCTATCGCGTTCTTCTTTTAAAATTTCAACCGCTTCTCGGAAACGTTGTGAATGAACGATTTCACGTTCACGTAAGAAGCGTAGACTATCATTTATATCTGGATCATCGGATAAGTTAATGAGCCATTGATATGTTGCTCGTGCTTTTTCTTCAGCTGCAATATCCTCGTATAGATCGGCAATTGGATCACCTTTAGCCTGTATATAGGTTGCAGTAAATGGAACACCAGCAGCGTTATGGTAATGAAGAGCACTGTCATGATCAGCGTAATGAGGGTCAAGACCAGCAGCTTTCATTTGTTCAGGGGTCGCATCTTTCGTCAGCTTATAAACCATCGTAGCAATCATTTCAAGGTGAGCAAATTCTTCTGTACCAATATCAGTAAGTAGGCCAATGACTTTATCAGGAATTGTATAACGTTGATTTAAGTAACGTAGTGCAGCAGCTAATTCTCCATCTGCACCACCGTATTGCTCGATTAATAATTTTGCAAGTGCGGGATTGCAAGTTCCCACTTTAACTGGGTATTGTAATTTCTTTTCATAAATCCACATAGTTTCTCTCCTTTATATTTGCCATGGCCAAGGACCTTTGCTCCATTCCCAAGGGGCATTAGAATAGCTGTTTCCAAACTGTTGGAGTGGTCCGTATTTTTCTTCCATCTTTTGTTTTAATACTCTCCGTTTATAGGAAAAGTCATTAAATTGATTAATCGCAGCGGTGTCATCTGGATGTGTATCTAAATAAAGAGTGAGTTCAACTAGTACAAAGTCTAATTCTTGAAGCTCCAGTAAAAGCTGATAGTATTCTTCTGGTAGCGATTGATTCACGACAGTAGTCACCGCCCTTTTTTATAAGGATTTTCATAATAGTCATAAAAAACAGGCCATAAAGTCCCTTTTTGTAGTGCTTCTTTTGGTGTGAATTGTGGTAAGTTTGGCGGTTGAAAGCCTAAAAATAAATTAGGAGGAGTAGAATAATATTTTTTTCCAATAGGAGGACAGGGATCGAGAGGACTATGATAGGGCACGAATGATCTCATATATTTATTCACGAATAAACCTCCTTAAGTGTTCATTACTACGTATTGTATTCAGACATAATAGGCATTTATGACACATATAAAAAAGTAATAGGTACGGGGGGAATGAATGTGGAGAATGTGAAACAATTCATTGTATTGGAAGTGAAAAACTTAAAGGAAACTTTGTATTTTTACGAAGGGATTTTAGGAATTAAACCTAGTTTAGAAAGACCTCAATTAGATGTAACAGGGGTTTGGTATGATGCTGACTCAACGAGAATTAGTTTTATTATGAAGCGCAGTTTGGGCGGGCGTGAGAAGAGTGTTACGGACTCAGTTGATGTTCTAACGTTTTCAATTTCTAACATAGAGAATATAAAGAAGAGGTTAGTATTTTATAAAATCGCATACACAGAAAACAAAAGTGAGAAGAGTATTGTGGTACAAGACCCGGATGGATATAAACTTCAAGTGATAGAGAAGGATGAATAGACGGAGGGGATTTAGTGGAGAGAAATTATGAAGAAAGTGCGTTGTTTGAGCATCAATTTTGGTTAAAAGTACTTACTGATCATGCACAATTTTTACTGGATGCATTAGCTCCGAAGGAAAAAGAGGATATAAAAACAGCTACTTACTTTGTTGAAACATTTACGAATTTGTTAAATAAAGTTCGGAATGTGAATCTGATGGCATTTTCAAAAGAGGCAGAACAAGCCGCTAAGGAGATTCGGGCGTTTAAATTAAATATTATACAGAAGCAGTTGGAAGGGAAAATTACGATTCATTTTACGCCAACTTTTATTAATCATATGGTAAACGAAGTGGAAGAGTATATAGCAGTTTTAGAGTTTTTGAAGAAAGGGGAAGTTCCGCCTGTTTTTCATGAATTACATTATCATCTCGTTTGGTTAACGGATGCGGCTGGTCACGCAGGCTCTATTTCTGGTGGATTAGATCTTGTTGAAAAAAGATTAAAAGAGAAAAGCGAAGAATTTACGAAGCATTTTGAACAATTTTACTTAAAGGCAGTTGAAATGACAGGGTATTTACGAACGGAGCTTCATCATTTTCCAGCATTAAAGAAGTTTACGAAAGATGTTTCACTTGAATTGAAATTATTTTCGCATTTTTTACATGAAGTGGAAGAGCTCGAGTTATCGAATGAAGTATTAAGTGTATTATCGGCTAGAATGGCAGATCATATGGCAAGAGAGGAATGTTACTACTTATTAAAACTAGCTCAATCGTCTGGACTTGAAATGCCGAAATGTAATCCGCTTTAAAGAAAAAGAGGTCAATTTTATTTGGCCTCTTTTTCTGTTTTATTGTCTCTTTTTATTTTTGCTTGTTCAATGCTTGCCTGTAATGTCTCCATAATATTAATGATGTTCGGAGTTGGAGAGATTGTTTCAGTTTTTTCCTGTTGTTCAATTTTATTCTCGATTAATTCGGTAAGGGCTTCTTTATATTCATCTGTATACATTTCTTGTTCAAAAGGATTTGTAAGGTGGTGGATTAAATTAATTGCTGCGGTGAGTTCTTGTTTTTGTATAGGATAATTTTCGTTACTTGGTAAGTTAGGTGTATTTGTTATAGCGCGAATTTCATTAGGGTAGTGGATGGTTTGTAACATTAGTCCATCTTCAAAGTTACGGATAATAGCTAAATGTTGTTTTTTTCTAATAGAAATATGAATAAGCCCAAGTTTATTTGTACGTTCAAGAGCTTCTTTTAATAATAAATAGGATTTTTCATGTCCTGGGGTAGGACCTATAAAATAAGAGCGATCATAAAGAACAGAATCAATTTCGTTATTTTGGACAAAAGATATAATACGAATGGATCGTGGTTCATGAGCTTGTTGTAATTCAGCTAATTCTTTTTCATCCATAATAATATATTTATGAGG
>NZ_JBEUTW010000282.1:0-9763 GCF_040492675.1 Bacillus sp. AP50 | reverse complement strand
GTATTTATCAATATAAGGGGAGTTGACAGTATGAAGTGTTATGTCTATTCAAAATTAAGAAGGCTTTGTTAAAAATAAGATTAAAGCTTACAAATTTATTGGGTATAATATGTATTACGATTTATTTAGGAGAGATATATATGGAAGGAATACAAGGGATTTTTCAAAAGATATATCTCAAATTCTGAGAAATAAAATAAAAACAAATGAAATAAATGAATTGTTTGTGTTAAAAAATTTATTGCAATAGTTCGTAGGTGAAGGGAAATATATGATTTAAAAGGCGTGGAATTCCTATATAAAAAGAAGAAAGAGGGTCCAGCTATGGAAAAGACAAGATCAAAGTTAAATAATGCAACCATTGAAGGGATTATAGAGACATTAAAAGATGAAAATGAATGTTTACGTATGGAAATCGATTATTTAAAAAAGTTAAAGGCCGTACTTCAAAAAGAGAAGAAATTACAGAACAAGACTAAGTGGAAGTTCTAGTCTACCATTCATTTAATAATTCCATCAATTGCTTATTACTTTTTTCTTGAACAGTCATAATATCCCCCTTTTCTCTGTAAAGGCTTAATCTGATAATAACAGGAAATGGATAGTTTATATTTAACTATGATTTTTTTCGTTAATAATAAGAATATTCTGAATAATTAAGGCATCCTTATTCTGTTGATATATTCAATTTGTTTTAAAACAGACCGTCTATAATAGGCGGTCTGTTGTTTGTTATGGTCGGCGACTGCTATTCTTTTACTCATCTCATATTATATTTAGTTTAAGTATTGAGAATAGAAGAATAAGATTAGAAAAATTAATGTTTTGCTAAATAATTTATTGAATAGACTTAAAGGGATAAACAGCTCTCCTATGGTAAGGCTGTTGAGTTTATTCCTGTTTGGGCTTTTTAACAACTCTTTAAATGTTCGAAAGTTTATTTTATTAACGAAAGACCAACTTGGCATAGCTTTTGTATCTGAATCTATTTTGAAAATGATATGAATACTATGTGTATGAAAGCCGCCTATACTTAAAATAAGCATAAATCCTAAAATAATGAACCAAGTCATTTTCTAGCACCTCCTTCAGTATTTAATATTAAGATATTAATAACGTTGAGGAAGTGTGCTATTGTCCATGAAAAATATTGAGAAATTGTTGAGGGAACGTTGAGAATGTTGCAATGTAATTAATCGTAGCATAGTTAACTATGCTTGTCCTGTTATTTTTGTAAAAAAAGGAAAAGAGAACAGTTGCGTAGACTGTTCTCTTAAGGAGCGGAAGTGCTGAACATTTTTCAATGACAATGATTCAAGCCTTCCAATTATAGTGTGTGCAAATAGTTACAATTCATACATTAAAATTACTTTATTATAGAGTGAGTGTATTAGAAAGTACAAAGAGCACTTTTCAAAAGTGCTCTTTGTAAGGTGTACATTAAGGACTTGAAAGAGGCATCATTGTCAATTCGAAAGGAGATATCTATATACAACATATGAAGATGATTTGAAAGGGTGACGATAAAAACAAAAAGACCAGTAAGGATGTACCGATTGCTCAGCTTCAAGGAATTGGAGAGGGGGATTTATATTGTTAGGGAATTTTTTGAATGCTATTCCATTATGATAAACTATGCAGATGAATAATAAGAGTGAAGTTGTAAATTTATCATCTATAGTGTAATCTTCACCATTTGAAATAGGAACTCTTAAAATCTTATCCTGAGAAACTAGATGCCATCAATCATGTTGATAATTAAGTGCTTCGTCCTTTGTAGAACCTGGGGAGGCATATGCTTCTGTAATTCTTCAGTAAACGTAAGCATTTAAAGATTCATAAAGAAATGCTATCCCTTCCTATAATTCTACAGAAAGGATAACGTTTTTTTGCTTTATGGGTGATATAAAACTTTAGCTTGATAGCGCTGTGATAATGCCCCATTTAAACAAATTTCCCTTTTCCATACTGATAATGCCCCTTTTTTAGAGTCATCCTATCAGCATGTCGAAGATTAGGAGATTACTTGCAAGAGTCTTGGAAGTTTTGCAACCGTGCTGTGTTATAATTCTAAAGTACTGACATTTCATGTAGGACTTATAGATGTCGGTTTGACATATGAAATGTAAAATCAATCCGTCATTTTGAAGGTTCAGGCTACCATTATTTAAACTAACACTCACACTAAAAGAAGTACAAGGAGGAAGGTATATCTATTAAAATAGTGAGGTATACCAAATTAGAAATGAACATTAAATTTAATAAAAAAGTAGTAGCATTCACGGCAGGATTAACGGTATTATCTTCACCATTGGTATCGTTTGCAGAGGAACAACAATCAGTAAACAATAAGCAATCTACAAGCCTTCAAGTGCAAGGTAACACAGACCAACTTCAAACAACAGATGAACAGGCTTTAAAAAGTATTGAAGCTAGTTTTGAAGAGGTAGACGGACGTGGTGGAGGTACTGTCGACAATAAGAAAATAGATAGTCTTCAACGTTCAGAAGGTATTCATGAAGAAACAGGTACATTAACTGTTCCTAACAATTCAAACAGAACAAAACGTAGTCTGTCTCCCATATCACCTAGCACCTCTAGTACAATAAACGGTGTTCCATTCACTGAATGGATTGTTCCAGCAGGTAACGATAATATTCGTCCTCAAAACTACATGAGTCCAAAGTATATTACAATTCATGAGACTGATAATACAAGTGTAGGAGCAGGTGCTAGAAACCATGCTCAATACCTATATAACCAAGCAGTAGGTAACACGGACCGAGCTGCATCGTGGCATTTTACAGTAGACGATAAAGAGATTTATCAACATCTACCATTAAACGAGAACGGATGGCACGCAGGAGACGGTGATGGTCCAGGTAATAGAGAATCTATTGCAATTGAAATCGCAGTTAACAGTGACGGAAACTACAGTAAAGCAGTAGATAACGCTAAGAAACTTGTAGCTTATTTAATGAAAGAAACTGGTGTACCGTTAAATAACATTGTAAAACACCAAAAATGGAGCGGTAAAATCTGCCCTGCTAACATGATTAATAATGGGAAATGGGATGTATTCGTAAATAGCGTTGAGGGATATTATAATAATCTTTATCAACCAAAAGATGACATTACAGGAGGTTGGTATGAAGAAGCTATTCGAGAGTTAAATAGAAGGGGTATTATGATAGGGGAAGGAAACGGAGTTTTCGCACCCAATAGAGCGATAACAAGAGCCGAATTTGCTCAATTAATCTCTAAATCTCTAAACCTGCCAGCTGGAGATGCTTCATTTAAAGACCTAAACGATGCAAATTCAACTTTACGAGATGGTATTAAACGTACTGCAAGTGCAGGTATCATTCAAGGTAGAGGAGATGGTTATTTTGACCCAAACACACCTATTACAAGAGAAGAATCAGCAATTATTGTAAACAAGGCTTTACAGTATAAAGGTATATGGGGACCAGTTGTAAACCTACCATTCTCAGACAAAGACCAAATTAGCTATAAAGAAGATGTACAAAGATTGTATGGCTTAGGTATTGTCAAAGGTAAGGGTGAAAATCAATACGACCCTAAAGGAACAACAACTCGTGGTGAAACAGCAACATTCATTCTAAATATGCTACAAGTAATTGAAAATGGCAGTGTTGAAAAGGTAGTTGGAACGGCTCAAATTAATGGTATTGGGGTAAATGTTCGAAGCGGGTCAGGTACAAACTATTCTATTGTTAGAAAGACAAGTAAAGGCGAAAAAGTTACAGTATATGAAGAAAAGAATGGTTGGCTAAGAATTGGAACAGGTCAGTGGATTTATTATGACTCTAGTTATATCGATTATAACAGATTATAAAAGACTAAATACTTAAAAGAACAGGTCATATTTGGATATATAACTTACTCTCAGGTTGTGAAGAAGACTTTCTTCACAACCTGTTTTTGTGACTGGCCCCTCTATTACCTCTCAATACTGATGAAAAGAGGAGAAGGAGAGATTCATTATGGTGCTGGAATTGGGAAATCATCGTAATTAGCGTGTATGCAATTAGAGGCTAAGGTTTTTCTGATAATTAAGTGGAGGTCACTATACGTACCCATCCAGCCCATATTTTGAAATATTTTAAAACGAAAAAATGAGCTGGATGGGTAAAAGTTAGCACAAAATTTCGTTCTGAGGGTACTATAAAACCTTCGCTTGATAGAAAAGAGATAACATTAACTTTGTTGCCTAGAATTGCTCGTGCTAGATGTGGGTAGATTCAAAATTTATAGGCTTTATTAATCATCATTTGATTCACCTTCATTTTGGTAGGTGTCTCCTTGGTTAAAATGATAAAAAATGCAAAAAGAACTTGTAGGCATCACTACAAGTTCTTTTTTAGATAATATAAAAAGGTGAAACAAACTATCTCATTACTCGTAACAGGGAAACTATCTTACTTAAGGCTTGGTTTCATTATATAACAAATATTAACATGCAGTGTTTTAATGTGTGAAAATTACGTGAATTAGCAAACGAAATTTCATCTCTATTCGTTAAGAATTCCACTTATTCGTTTTTTAACACCTATAAATCAACGTTGAATGGATTAACAATATTTGCTAAAATAATATTATAATAATGCGATATACAGCAATTTATATAATAGAAAGATAAAAAATTTACATATCACTAATTTAACGCTTAGCCGTTGATTAATGGAGTAAGGTAAATAACGAAGTACATTTAATATACAATTCTTTCCGCAGCATAAGATACGTAATTAAGACATTTGATAGAAATAGAGTGCGAATAATGAGAAAGATGCTGACTTGTGGGTTACACTGATCAACTTGAAATGTTATAGGGGTGTACAAGTACTACAGCCAAAAAGTGATCTGTAATGAATATCGAAGAGGCTTACGAAAAGTTATATGTGAGTCAATGTGCGAAGGAAAAGGATAACGTTTATAGGAGGAAGCATGAGGGGGCAATTTAATATATGTAACGGGGGAATAATATTATGAAATTTAATACGAAATTATTAAAGAAATTACTTGTATTAAGTGCAACGTCTGTATCAATTTTCAGTGCCTGCTCTGCAAAGGAAGATGGGGATTACAAGCCATATAAGGAACAAGACTCTATAGAAGTCGCAAAGGTTGAAGAGGAGAAGTCTAATCCCCCTAAGATTGTAGAGAAGAAGTCCACTCTGCCTAAGGTCAAAGAGGATACAGAAGAACCTAAGAAGAAAAAAAGGCTACAACAAGTGGAGGAATCTAAGAATAAAGATGAGGAAATTAATGACAAATATCCGCATTATAAAGATGTACATGAGGACGCATCAACAGTATCACTAGAACAGTATAATCAAATCAAGGTTGGAATGCCTGCGGACAAAGTCATAGAGATAGCAGGAAAGCCTGGATCCAGCGAAACAACTAAATTGTTCTCTATCTATATATATTTAGGTCACGGTGGACACGGTTCGATGACTATAAAGTTTGATTCTAATAGAAATGTAACGAACAAAGAGCAAGATGGTCTTAGCAATACTGCAGTTAAAGATGAGAAGGCTAGCAAAGAACATGAAGACCCTAATCCTGAATCTGTTAAGAAATCTAGTGCTATAATTCCAAACGATTTTTGCGGACATGGACATGACGAAACGAAGGAGCTAGCGCACGACTGTGAAAAAATTACTGATAAGAAGGCATATAGAAGATATCAACTACAACAAAAGAGAGAAGAGCGAAAAAGACAAATTAGGGGCGAAGAACAGGAATTAATTGATTACGATCAGGGGGATGCAGCTTACAAGGAGCAACAGCGTATTTACGAAGAAATACAACGTAGAACAGAAGAAAGGGGATCGGTTGATTACGATTACGATCAAGTTAGAGCTCTTAACAAAGAAAGACAGCGTATGTACGAAGAAATACAAGAGTGAGATGAAGAAAAAGAGTGTAAAGTGTAAACTAAAAAAGCTAAATGGTACGAGGAGTATATTTCATAGATAGGAATTTGAATTATTGAAAAATCAAAATATGGAAGAGTAAATAAAAGACGCTAGTTGGCGTCTTTTATTTATCATTATTAGTAAAACTTCACTGGTGATTACTATTAATATTATAATATTTGATCTTGGAATTAACTTATTAGATAATGCTATTGATTGTATAACATCTGACAAATGACTAAAGATAATAAAAAAATTCTTGATACAAAAATCTAAATTGTATAATATATAGGTATATTGTTATTTGTTGAATTCCGTTTATTCCCACGCCTTATGTGTTGTGGTTGAGTTGCAGAAGCAAGTTGTGTTCTTGTTTCAATTTTGAAAGGGCTTCTTTGAGCCGATTAGTGTATATATAGCTTATTTTGCTATGCACATTTTTAATCGACTTGAAGAAGTCCTTTTTGTGTTGTTTTCAAGTCTATTTAATTGGGAGAACCAATTATCAAATTGGGTAAAAATTTTCATTTAGGGGGATTTAATTATGATAATCAGTTATGAAGTATCATTATTTTATTCTGCACATCCTGATGATCCTATTCAGAGTTTACGTGCATTACAAGCACTTAATCTGATAAAAGAGGATGTATTCTCTTTAATAGGTGTCAGTGTATCGTAATGAATAATTTACAGAATTAAATGGTAGTATGCAGACAGAGGGAATGACAGAAATTCGTAGTGAAGAATTACTATGAATTTCTGTCTTTTATTTTATAAGGAGCAACAAAGACACGTATGGAACGTAAGATTGACAAAGAATTTGAGAGAGCTACACAAATGTTGGATGCTTATCATTATAAAAAACAGGTGGAAAATCTGATAGAATACCTTATCAAGGGAAAGGGTCTGTGTACTTTGATACAGTAATTAAGTTAGATAAGAGGAGAACACAAAAGTATTCGAATCATACGTAGAACAGAATTTACTAAATCAAGAACATAAAAATGATCATTTAGTTTGTAATACGTATTCTTATGTATATCCATTAGGTAAAACATACTTAATATCCTAATGTAAATATAGATAGTTTAATAGAATTAAAAGTCCCATATATAATAAACAGTATACGAGGAGTGGGGGAAAATGAATTTTAACATTCAAAAAGGTCAATTTCGTTTAACAAGTGCTTATCCAAGAGGTAGCTGGTGGGAATTTTATCGTGTTACGTGTCCAATTTGTCATGATACAGGTAATTGCATGCTGCATATTTCGCAAGAGAAGGTAGCATGTACACGTGTAGAAAGTAAATGGATTTATGGGAAAAACACGGGAAATCCAAGCTACATTCATTACATAAATGGAAAAGATAAGTATCAATTTCCCGAGGCGGATGAAGTTCAGATTCATGATAAGAAAAGCAATAAAGAATTAGATGTGTTTAATCGGAAGTTAATGGATTTCGTACCATTACAGGAGCATCATCATGCACATTTATTAAAAGATAGAAAAATGAGCGAGGAACAAATACAAGTACGTCAATATCGTTCGTTCTTAAAGAAACAAATTGTGTTAGAGGAGGATAATACGTATACGACTGTTTGGGAGCAGCTATTTAAACAGATTGGGAATAAAAATTGCTGGCAGGGAATCCCGGGTTTCTATGAGATGAAGAAAGGTCGACTTTCTCTTCGTTTGATGTCAGGATCTCCTGGTATATTGATTCCTTTTCGAAACCAGTACAATCAAATTGTTGGATGGCAAGTTCGTGTGGATGAAGTGAAAAACTCCGTTCATGTGAAATCAGCACCTCCTGGAGTTCAAGCAGAATTAATTGAACAGCCTAATGTTATAAAGATAACTAAAAATGGTGATTGTATCTTTGAATGCGAACTAGAAGTGAGCAAAAAGGTAGAGATTCCATTTCAAGAGGGACAAATAGTTGTAAAGATTCATAAAGGGCAAAAATATCTGTGGGTCTCATCAGCAAACAAAAATCAAGGAACTGGTGCAGGAGGTAGTGAAAATCCACTTCCTGTACATGTAGCTGTACCAAGTTCTCATTTGAAACATTGGAATTCTGGTACCTTACATCAAACCAACTCAGTAATGATTACAGAGGGAGCTATGAAAGCAGATCTGGTTGCTGATTTGATTGCAGTGAGATTTAATAAAATGGAATTTTCTGAAGTAGGGAAGACGGTTCTTGCAATTCCTGGTGTGAATGCTTGGCGAATTGTTATGCCTGTATTAAAAGATATGAGTGTAGAAAATGTCTATTTAGCGTTTGACGCTGATTTAGTAGAGAATCAAAAAGTAAGAAAAGCTCTTATAGACTTTGCGACAAAGTTAAAGACAGAGGGCTATAACGTAATTATTGCTGCATGGAACCCAGCACAAGGTAAGGGGCTAGATGATGTAATGCAAGCGGGATTTAAACCTGTATTTCAGAGATTGTGAAATTCATAAAGTAGGTTGGTATTTTCATAAATAGGTAGATTGAAAAAGATAGAGTTTGTAATTCTATCTTTTTCTTATATCCAATTACCACAGAGGATTTAAATTAACTAAAAGAAAGGTAGAAGAGAATATGAATACATCTATGAAAAAAAGTCTAGTAAATTTACGAGTTGATTTTGCTTTCAAGCGCTTGTTTGGAGTAGAAGGAAACGAGGATATACTCATTGGTTTTCTTAATGCGGTATTACAATCCTCTTTAGATGAGAAAATCATTTCTTTGCATTTGGATGATCCGCATCTTCACAGGGAGCAAAAGGATGATAAATTGTCTATTTTAGATTTGCGAGCTACTCTGAATAATGGTATAAAATTAAATATAGAGATACAGGTTCGCGACAAAAAAGACATGATCGAGCGATCTTTGTTCTATTGGGCTGGCATGTATTATTCTCAAATGACTCAGGGGATGAAGTATACAGAATTAAGACCAACTATTTGTATTAATATAGTAGATTTCATTCTGTTTCCAGGAGAAGAGGACTTTCATAATGTCGGTGTAGTCATGAACAAAAAATCGGAGCACATAATTTCAGAGAATATGCAATTGCACTTTCTTGAGATTCCAAAAGTAATTCGAGAATGGCAAGAAGATCGAATGGATCCATGGGAGGATATATTAGCACGTTGGCTATTATTATTTCCTGCATATGAAGATGAGAAATTAACTACAATCCTGGAGGGAATCGCGATGGAAAAAGATCCAGTTTTGAAAAAGGCAATAGAGGATTGGGAGCGTTTAAGTAGTGATAAAGACTTTTTACGCTTATATGAGGCGAGAGAGAAGGCAATAAAAGATAGAATATCAGAAATAGAGACAGCAGAAGAAAAAGCAGCAAAAGAAGCTAGAATAGAAATGATTCATAATTTAATTAAAGTAGGTGTACCTATAGAGAAGATAGCGGAAGCCACTGAATTAAGTGTCGAAAAGGTTAATGAAATTTTAAGAAACAAAGAGTAGATAGAAGTAGTGAAAAACAGGTACTTGTGAAAAACGCACAATTACCTGTTTTTTGTTTCTAATGAATAGTTTGATAAACACAAGGCTTAGACACTCCTTAATAGGTAGTATACTCTTATTAAGGAGCATAATAAGTTGTTGGAGGGATTAAAATGAATAAGAAAAAAGAAGCGCATACCCTTAGAGATAAAATAGAATCATGTTGCTCACTGAAAGAAGATATGCTAGTTTATCAAGACCTAAATTGTAAAAAGTCATAAAGAATAAAGTGCGATACATATTAGACATGACCAGTATGTATCGCACTTTTATTTCATATTGGGGTCCCGCCACATCGCTATCA
>NZ_JBEUTW010000281.1:0-13858 GCF_040492675.1 Bacillus sp. AP50 | reverse complement strand
ATATTTAAGTATTTTACTTTTCTAAAAGTAATAAAAGGACTATAATAATAGTGAAAACGCTTGCAACAGAAAATAGTTTGTATATATTTGTTAGCGTTTTCTATTGCATTCCAAATTTAAGGGTGTATACTAGGCAATGAAGGTTTACTAAACAAGTGAAATTACAGGGGGTTTACTTACTATGGTAGCCGAAAAGGGAACTCAAACAAAAACACAACAACAAAGGGAACAACATTTTGAACTATTGAATTCAACACAAATTGTTATTAGTGAAGCGTTAGAAAAATTGGGTTATCCAAACGAAGTATATGAATTATTAAAAGAACCAATTCGTATGATGACAGTGAAAATACCAGTTCGTATGGATGACGGGACTGTTAAAATATTTACAGGATATCGTGCACAACATAATGATGCTGTTGGTCCAACGAAAGGTGGGATTCGCTTCCATCCGAATGTAACAGAAAATGAAGTGAAAGCACTTTCAATCTGGATGAGTTTAAAATGTGGTATTGTTGATTTACCATATGGTGGAGGTAAGGGTGGAATTATTTGTGATCCACGTGAAATGTCATTCCGTGAGTTAGAAAGATTAAGCCGCGGTTATGTACGAGCAATTAGCCAAATCGTAGGACCGACGAAAGATATTCCAGCTCCAGATGTATTCACAAACTCTCAAATTATGGCATGGATGATGGATGAGTATAGCCGTATTGATGAATTTAATTCACCAGGATTTATTACAGGTAAACCGCTTGTACTAGGTGGATCACATGGACGTGAAACAGCAACAGCGAAAGGTGTAACAATTTGTATTCGCGAAGCTGCGAAAAAACGTGGCATTGATATTAAGGGTGCACGCGTTGTTGTTCAAGGATTCGGTAATGCTGGTAGCTTCTTAGCTAAATTTATGCATGATGCAGGTGCGAAAGTTATTGCAATCTCAGATGCTTACGGCGCGTTACATGATCCAAACGGATTAGATATTGATTATTTATTAGACCGTCGTGATAGCTTCGGTACAGTAACAAAGCTATTTAACAATACAATTTCAAACAAAGAATTGTTAGAACTTGATTGCGATATTTTAGTTCCAGCTGCAATTGAGAACCAAATTACAGAAGAAAATGCTAATGATATTAAAGCGAAAATCGTTGTTGAAGCTGCAAATGGTCCAACAACATTAGAAGCGACTAAAATTTTAACAGATCGCGGAATTTTACTTGTTCCAGACGTGTTAGCAAGTGCTGGTGGTGTAACAGTATCTTACTTTGAGTGGGTACAAAATAACCAAGGTTACTACTGGACTGAAGAAGAAGTAGAACAACGTTTAGAAAAAGTAATGGTAAGATCATTTGATTCTATTTATGAAACAGCACAAGTTCGTAAAGTGAACATGCGCTTAGCGGCGTACATGGTTGGTGTTCGTAAAATGGCTGAAGCAAGCCGCTTCAGAGGTTGGGTATAAAATATTATATCTTGAGAAAACGTGATTTCCTTTCGAGGGAATCACGTTTTTTTGTTGAAGTATTAAATGAGGTGTTGTATATGGAGAATGAAATGTTGGAACGAGTAGAACAATTAGAAGAAAAGGTTAATAGGTTAGAGGGAGAACTCGCAAGAACGATGAAAGCTCGCAAAATAAGTACCGTTCGGATGTTCGGGGAAGGGCTACTGTTTCTGATATTTGGTGTGGTTGTAGTAGGGCCGATTATTGCCGTTGTAATCTCAATTTTTACTTGGCTTGCTGAAAAATAAAATAAAAATAAAAAAAGAACGCTTGTTCTGCACGAACAAACGTGCTATACTCTCCTTAGATAAACAAAACGGAAATGATTTTAAGGAGAGATAAATGATGAAAATGACAGTAGACCAAAGATTTATGATGCCAGCAGATGTTGTAGAGCGAGTGGAAGTATTACGAAACAAACAAAGCAAGCGTGGCACATTATTACAATCGGTAAATAAATTTTTCGGTTTAGATACGAAAGAAGATTGTGTTTGGTTTTACGGTTTTTATGGAGTGGCTGTAAGTATCTTGTTGTTTATGGTGTTCACTTCAAATATTTTCGATTTTCTCTTCGCGTAAGAAATATGCGATAAGGACATTGCTACCGAATACATATATAAGGAAGTAAGGTAATCTTCTAGAGCGGGAGTTGGTAGCAATGGCGATGTTTCCTATAGAGCGCAATTATATTGGATATGGAAGTTCACGACCGGGGATTCCTCTGACTAAAGTGAGATTTATCGTAAGCCATGATACGGGGAATCCTGGAAGCAATGCGATAGGCAATCGAGATTACTTTAATGAATTACAACCGAAAGCTTCGGCGCATACATTTATAGATGATAAAACAATATTGGAGATTATTCCTATAAATGAAGTTGCGTATCATGTTCGATATGGTGTGCCGACGGATAATGACTTATATGGCTATGACGCGAATAAGGCGGCCATTGGAGTGGAACTTTGTTATGGTGGTGATGTTAACTTTTGGGAAGCGTATAATCGTTTTACATGGTATCATGCGTATTTATGCCAAAACTTTGGCTTAAATCCGAAAAAAGATATCGTGTCACATAAAACGCTTGATCCAGCTAGAAAGATTGATCCTGAGAATGTATTAGGGAAACAAGGTATTAAATTTCAGCAGTTTTTAGCAGATGTCTATCGGATGTACGTTTCGTTTAGATGACAAATATATGAAAAATGAATACAATAAAGATAGGTGCCTACTGCTGTAAGTAGGTTTTTTCTTGTTTTTATAAATAGTGCATTGGTAGAAGACTAGGAGTGGACGAGTATGCAGAAAGAAACAGTTATTATAATCGGAGGCGGTCCGTGCGGATTAGCGGCTGCAATTTCGTTGCAAAAGGTAGGGATAAATCCGTTAGTAATTGAAAAAGGAAACATTGTAAATGCCATTTATAATTATCCAACTCATCAAACATTTTTCTCTTCTAGTGAAAAATTAGAAATTGGTGATGTAGCTTTTATTACAGAAAATCGTAAGCCATTTCGAAATCAAGCGCTTGCGTATTATCGTGAAGTAGTAAAACGTAAATCTGTACGTGTAAATGCTTTTGAGCGAGTGGAGAAAGTTCAAAAAGATGGAGAAGTTTTTCAGGTTGAGACGACAAAGCGTGATGGAAGTAAGGAAATGTATATAGGGAAATATATTGTTGTAGCAACTGGATATTATGATAATCCAAATTATATGAATGTTCCAGGTGAGGAATTGAAGAAAGTAGCTCACTATTTTAAAGAGGGGCATCCTTATTTTGATCGAGATGTAGTAGTTATAGGTGGGAAAAACTCGAGTGTAGATGCCGCGTTAGAACTTGTTAAATCTGGTGCACGTGTAACGGTACTGTATCGTGGAAGTGAGTATTCACCAAGCATAAAGCCTTGGATTTTGCCGGAATTTGAGGCGTTAGTACGAAACGGTACAATTCAAATGCATTTTGGAGCTCATGTGAAAGAGATTACTGAGCATACATTAACGTTTACAGTTGATGGTGAAGCTTTTACAATCAAAAACGATTTTGTATTTGCGATGACTGGTTATCATCCTGATCATAGCTTCTTAACGAAGATGGGTGTTCAGATTGATGAAGAAACAGGACGTCCAATTTATACAGAGGATAGAATGGAAACGAATGCTGAAAATATTTTCATTGCAGGTGTCATTGCTGCTGGAAATAATGCAAATGAAATATTTATCGAGAACGGTAGATTTCATGGAGATGCGATTGCGCAAACCATTGCATCAAGAGAAAAATAAAAAGGAGCTGTCGGGAAAATCTCGACAGCTCCTTTTTATTCGTGCATAAACATATTTTGAATGGATTCATGAGAATTTGTATTCTCTAATGCAACAAGTAATTTAATGCGTGCTTTTTGTGCATTTAAGCCGTATGTGAATACAATGCCCATATCTTTTAAGTGTTTACCGCCACCTTCATACGAATATACGTCTTGAACGATACCGTTGAAACAGCGAGAAACTAATACGACAGGAATACCTTTATTTAATAATCTTTCTAGGCTAGGTAGTGTTCTTGGAGGGAGATTACCTTGTCCAAGAGCTTCGATAACAATGCCGTCTACAGGAAGATTTTCGATTGCTGCTAATAATGTATCATCCATGCCAGCATATGCTTTTAGAACAACTACATTTTTAGACACTTTATTTATCGTATATGATTCGCGATGTACTAAAGCGTGATGGAAGACAACGCCGCGTTTTGTTACCATTCCAATTGGTCCGTATTGTGGACTTTGGAATGTTGCGACATTACTTGTATGTGTTTTCGTTACATTTGTAGCGCAATGAATTTCGTCGTTTAATACGACTAAAACACCTTTTTCTGCAGCTTCATCACAACTAGCAACTTTTACAGCTGATAAGAAGTTATATAGACCATCAGCACCTAACTCATTGCTAGAGCGCATTGCACCTGTCACTACGATCGGAATAGTTGCTTGTACTGTTAAATCTAAGAAATAAGCTGTTTCTTCTAATGTATCCGTACCATGCGTAATAACTACGCCATGAATGTTGTCTTGTTTTACTCTTTCATCAATGATGACTTGTAATTGTAACATTTCGCTCGGTGTCATATGAGGAGATGGTAGATGGAACACATCTTCAACGATTAAATCAACATCACCTTCTAAATCAGGAATGAATTTTAAAAGAGGATTTTTTTTACCTGGTTGTACGACCCCAGTTTCTTTATCTTCCTCCATTGCAATTGTTCCACCTGTGTGTAAAACTAGGATTCTTTTCAATGCTTATACCCCTTTCAAGTAAAAAAATACATTTAGAACATAACATGTTTTGAGTAAATTCGACAATGGAAATGTATAAAAGTATGCCTCGAAAATGACAATAAAATTAACTGCTATATGTACGATGTATAAAATTACGAAACGAAATGTGCAAATATAGTATAGGAGGGAGAAATTACGGTGAAAAAGATGGAGAGAATTTTTATTCGTATATTAATAATACAATTCATTTGTCTTTCTGTTGTACAATTGTTATTTATACATAAGTCATCAGTGAAATATTTATCTAAAATTGTTTATTATGAGGGTGTTATGGTAAAAAACAAAGTGGAAATCTTGCAGGTGAATCGGTAGTTTTCATTTTCTTCTATGAAGGATTATGCTACAATAATTGAGGATTTAATGACGCGAAGCAAATGAGAAGAAGCAGGGTGAACACCTGCTTTTCGTTTTGTTTTATAAGTGAAAAAATGAGGTGTTACAATGGATAAACGAATTTCAATTGCTATAGATGGTCCAGCAGCTGCAGGGAAAAGTACAGTGGCAAAAGTTGTTGCGAAGGAACTTTCTTATGTTTATATTGATACAGGCGCAATGTACCGTACGCTTACATATGCAGCCCTTCAACAAAAAGTAGACATTGAAAATGAAGAGCAGTTAATGGAAGTTGTAAAGAATGTAAATATTGAGTTTCAGCAAGGAGAAAATACACAGCTTGTATTTTTAAATGGACAAGATGTTTCTGAAGTAATTCGTACACCTGATGTGACGAATCGAGTATCTATTGTAGCGAAACATCGCCTTGTTCGTGAAGAAATGGTACGTCGTCAGCAAGAGTTAGCGAAAAAAGGCGGCGTTGTAATGGACGGCCGTGATATTGGTACACATGTATTACCGGATGCTGAAGTGAAAATCTTTATGCTTGCTTCTGTTGAAGAAAGAGCGGAAAGAAGGCATTTAGAAAATTTAAATAAAGGTTTCGATTCTAATTTAGAGCAGCTAAAAGAAGAAATTGCTCAGCGTGATAAATTAGATTCAGAACGCGAAGTTTCTCCACTAAAAAAGGCTGATGATGCATTGGAATTAGATACGACTTCTTTATCAATTGAAGAAGTTGTCCAAAAAATTATGAGCATTGTTTCTGGAGTGTTTGCGAAATAAAGAAAGGGGATAATCCTCTTTCTTTTTTTGTTTAAATAGAAATGTAAAGGATACGTGAATTGTGAGTCTCTTTCCTTGACAAATGAGCTGATTTGTAAGAAGTTAGTTAAAGAGGAATAAAACTGTCAGAATATATTCGCTATTATATTTCAAAACATACTTTTTTCAAGCTGGTTTTGCTGTATACTATTTATATAGGTTTAATATATTTTCTTGTGAATGTTATTGAAAAAGAGTATGTGATGAGAAATTCTTAAACATGCAAATGAAAACTTTGTTTTCATTTCGTATATACATAAAAAATGCTTTGTCAATTCTGTAGGGAGGTATTTCCATGGTAGAGAAAATGAATGAAGAAGTTATGGATTCAAAAGAATTACAAGTTGGTGACGTTGTTACAGGTTCTGTAACGAAGGTTGAAGAGAAACAAGTGCTTGTAAATGTTGGATACAAAACAGATGGCGTAATTCCAATTAGTGAATTAGCTAACGTTCATATTGAAAAAGCAAGCGATGTTGTAGAATTAGATCAAACACTAGAGTTGAAAATTATTAAATTAGAAGAAGATGATCTTGTCTTATCTAAACGTGCTGTTGATGCAGAAAAAGCATGGGTAGAACTACAAGAGAAATTTACTTCTGGTCATGTATTTGATGTTACTGTAAAAGATATTGTGAATGGCGGATTAGTTGTGGACCTTGGTGTTCGCGGTTTTATTCCAGCTTCACTTGTAGAAGTACATTATGTAGAAGACTTTACTGACTATAAAGGTAAAACATTAGCGGTGAAAATTGTTGAATTAGACCGTGAAAAAAATCGTGTAATCCTTTCGCATAAAGCGGTAGTAGAATTAGAACTAGATTCTAAGAAAAAAGAAGCAATTTCTTCATTAAAAGAAGGGGACGTTGTTGAAGGAACAGTACAACGATTAACTGACTTTGGCGCATTCGTTAATGTTGGTGGAGTGGACGGTTTAGTTCACATTTCACAAATTTCACACGAACGTGTAGAGCAACCTTCTGAAGTGTTAGAGCAAGGTCAAAAGGTTAAGGTAAAGGTGTTATCTGTTGATGCTGATACACAACGTATTTCTTTATCAATTAAAGCAGCTCAACCAGGACCTTGGGAAAACGTTGCTGGCGAAATAAAAGCTGGAGATATTCGTGAGGGAGTAGTAAAACGCCTTGTTACATTTGGTGCATTCGTTGAGATTTTACCGGGCGTTGAAGGACTTGTACACGTATCTCAAATTGCAAATCGTCACGTGAAAAATCCGAATGAGGTATTGGAAATGGGACAAGAAGTAAAAGTGAAAGTACTTGAAGTTCACGTAGCAGAGAAACGTATTTCTTTAAGTATAAAAGAAGCGCTTGAGGAAAATAATGTAACTGAAGATTATAGTCAGTATGAGCCAAATGCTGATTCTGCTACTTTCCAATTAAGTGATATTATTGGTGAACAACTGAAAAAATTAAAGAAATAATGAGGGGTACAAGTGGTAAGGGCAAAACGTAAATTAGATCATATTGAATACGCTCTTTCTACTGGTCAGTCTCGTACGCATGGCTTTCATGATATTGATTTTGTACATCAAAGCTTGCCAAATTCAAATTATGACACAATAACATGTGAAACAAAAATCGGCGAACTTTCACTAAGTTCGCCGATTTTTATCAATGCGATGACTGGTGGTGGAGGAGAGAAAACGTTACATATTAATGAGCAATTAGCATATGTAGCGAAACATCATAACCTTGCTATGGCTGTAGGTTCGCAAATGGCGGCGTTAAAAGATGAAAGTGAAGCTGCTTCTTATAAGGTGATCAGAAAGGTAAATCCAAATGGTATTTTCTTTGCTAATTTAGGTAGTGAGGCAACTATCGAACAGGCAGAGCGTGCCGTTGATATGATTGAAGCGAATGCATTGCAAATTCATTTAAATGTCATACAAGAGTTAACGATGCCAGAAGGAGACCGTGATTTTACTGGAGTACTTCAGCGCATTGAGAAAATTGTTTTAAATAGTAAAGTTCCTATCATTGTAAAAGAAGTTGGATTTGGGATGAGTAAGGAAACAGTGCAGCAGTTAGCGAACGTAGGTGTAACAGCAATTGATATTGGTGGGCAAGGTGGTACGAATTTTGCTGCTGTTGAAAATGAAAGAAGACAGCGAATGCTTTCTTATTTTAATAACTGGGGCATACAAACAGCAACCTCGATTATTGAAGCAACCTCTACAAATAATAACCTCTCTTTTATTGCATCTGGGGGCATACAAACAGCGCTTGACGTAGCGAAAGCGATCGCATTAGGGGCGAATACAACTGCGTTTGCTGGTTACTTTTTACGTATTTTAATGCAAGATGGTATCGAGAAGTTAGTGGATGAAATTGAGCTCCTACATACAGATTTGAAATTTATAATGACAGCTCTTGGTGCGAAAACGATAGAAGAGTTGCAATCTGTACCTCTTGTTGTAAAGGGTGAAACGTATCATTGGTTAATGCAGCGTGGTATTGATACTGCGCATTATAGTAGGAGATAAAAAATCAACCGTTCGGTTGATTTTTTTTGTTCTATTCTTTTTCGTAATATAAAGTGGAGAAAGGAATTAGTATTATATAAAAATATCATTTCGTAAAAATTGCAATTGAAAAAGGGTTGAAAAATGTAGATGGTGTGTTGTCGAATTACTGGAGAGAACTTAATTTTTAATAGGAATAGGTGAAGATAAAAAGAAGTAATGGGAGGATATAGTGTGCGAAATATTATTTCAATATAAATAGAAAACATTAAACTGATTATGTAAAAGACGGTTTCGTACAATATCGAAACCGTCTTTTTGCATTAATTAGTGCTGGTTTTGTTTTCGAGCCTGTTCTGGTGTATCAAGTCCAGTTGCACCTGGATATTGTAGTGATTGATCACGATCGGATTCAACGCGGCGTGATTCTCGTAGTTTTCGTTCTTGGCGATCTTTACCCATAATGAATAACACCTCCTTGTTAAAAGTGTTGCTGTTATAAGAAAAAACTATGCGTAAATAAAGTGGATTAACTTTCATAAAAAGTTCCCATAATGGAAAACATAGGAGGTGAAGTTGATGGATGGAAGTACTTTTTATTTTGTAGCTTGGATAGGGTGGATCATTGTAACCTTTTTTATGAAAAAGGACCTTATTCGGTGGAAGTTAGGCGCTTGTATACTGATTTTTATAATTTGCTCTCCGTTACATGTAACGATCGCCTCATTCGTGGTATCAGTAAATGCTCTTTTACTTTGTATTATTTCTTTTATAGGGATCACGCTATATTCTGTCTGGAAAAAATTATATAGCTTACTTTCGGCGCTTATTATTGCAATGTTATATACAAGTTTTCATCTGTTAGAAATATATGATCCGATTTGGATTGTGGTGGATAGAGTGTTTCTGCTAAGTAGTGGTCTTGTGTATGCATCGGTGTTATTGCATGGAGATCGCATATTACGATTATGTTCTCTATATGTAGGGATGTTACAAGGAGAGCTGCTAGTGACATTTATTTTTAGGAAATTGAATTTTCCATATGATTACGGTAGTTTAGCGTTTTTTGATATCGTCGCCATTTCTACATTATTCATGGCAATATTGTTTTGGATTGCAAAAGCATCAGTATACATGGAACGGTTTAAGAGAAAAACACGTAAAAGAAAGGCGAGGGTAATACATGACTGAATATACACCAGCCATTTTATGCGGCGTAATAGCGGGGACAGTTACAAGGGTGCTAATGCTTCGGACGGATACACGGCAATATCCGACGAGGCTACATGGGAAAATTATTCATATTGCAATGGGGTTAATTGCAGCTGCTTTAGGAGCGATTGCAATCCCGTCTATTTTGAAAAAAGATTTTTCTGCCATTACATTTCTTACATTAGCAGCGACACAATTTCGTGATGTACGTAATATGGAAAGAAATACGCTTCAACAATTAGATGGGTATGAGCTCGTACCGCGTGGAAATACATACATTGAAGGAATTGCATTGGTTTTTGAAAGTCGCAACTATTTGGCAATGTTAACGTCGTTTGCAACGACGTTTGCGTATATAGGATTCCGTTCATGGATTGCAGGAGTAATTATGGCTATAATCGCATTTTTTATTGCGAAAAAATTAATGTCTGGTAAAAGGCTACATGATCTTGTTGAAATTGAGCACGTTCCGCTTCGTTTTGAAGGAGCAGGGCTTTATATTGACAATATTTACATTATGAATATTGGATTGCCAGCAAGACAAGAAGAAATTATGAAATATGGTATGGGTTTTATTTTAAAGCCGAAATCAATTGATGCGATGGTTACAATCTCAAATTTAGGGCAACGACAAGCTATTTTACACGATGTTTCAGTAGCGTTAGGGATTTATAGAGATTCTGGTACACCAGCGCTTGTACCGTTAGCAAAGCGTGATTTAGAGGATGGCAGGGTTGGGATTTTTGTCCTGCCGCAAGATCAAGATGCAGAGAAAGCGATAGGTGTCATAGGAAATGTACCAACGTTAGAAAGTGCTGTCCATATGTCATCGGAAGCCCCGAAAGGAAGGGGAGATAAGAGATGATGTTAGAAAGTGTTATTCTGGCAGTTATAACAACGACTCCAGAAAAATTTGCAGGTGGTGCTCCTTTATTCGTTTGCGAATCGACAGAGGAACTAGAATTTGTTGCAAATAATTTAGAGGCAATTTTAGATGGTATTGCACATCGCTTACAAGAGAATGTATATATTATTGTGAAACATTAGCAACGTGTGTTATAATGTGAGGTGTTTTGATACGTTGAGAAATATTCTGGAATGCAAATCCCTTCTTGCACAAAGAAGGGTTTTTTACATAATAAACAGAAGCAAGTTGAAAGGATGAAAGTATATGCCGAAACCAGTAATAGCGATAGTAGGTCGCCCGAACGTAGGGAAATCTACTATTTTCAATAGAATTGTTGGAGAAAGAGTTTCAATCGTAGAAGATATTCCAGGTGTAACGCGCGATCGTATTTATAGCGCTGGAGAATGGTTAAATCATGAATTTAACATTATTGATACGGGCGGAATTGATATTGGAGACGAGCCGTTTTTGACACAAATTCGTCAACAAGCTGAAGTAGCAATTGATGAAGCGGATGTTATCATTTTTATGACAAACGGTCGTGACGGTGTAACAGCAGCTGATGAAGAAGTTGCAAAAATTTTATATCGTTCAAATAAACCGGTTGTACTTGCAGTAAATAAAGTGGACAATCCGGAAATGCGCAGTGACATTTATGACTTTTATGCATTAGGATTTGGCGAACCATTCCCAATTTCAGGTACACACGGATTAGGGTTAGGTGACTTACTAGACGAAGCTGCACAACATTTTCCAAAGATTGAAGAAGACGGATATGATGAAGACACAATTCGTTTCTCTTTAATTGGACGTCCAAACGTAGGAAAATCATCACTTGTAAATGCTCTTCTTGGTCAAGAGCGTGTAATTGTTAGTAATGTAGCAGGAACAACTCGTGATGCTGTCGATACACCATATAGTAAAGATGGAAAAGATTATGTAATTATTGATACAGCTGGTATGCGTAAAAAAGGAAAAGTGTATGAAAGTACAGAAAAATATAGTGTACTTCGTGCGCTAAGAGCGATTGAACGTTCTGACGTTGTTTTAGTCGTTTTAGATGGTGAAGAAGGAATTATTGAGCAAGATAAAAAAATCGCTGGATATGCTCATGATTCAGGGCGAGCTGTTGTTATCGTTGTAAATAAATGGGATGCAGTGAAAAAAGACGAAAAAACAATGAAAGCATTTGAAGAAAATATCCGTGCTCATTTCCAATTCTTAGAATACGCACCAATTGTTTTCTTATCTGCAAAAACAAGAAAACGTACACAAACATTAATACCGGTTATCGATGAGGTAAATGAAAGTCATAGTATCCGTATTCAAACGAACGTATTAAACGATGTAATTATGGATGCGGTAGCGATGAATCCGACGCCAACTCATAATGGTAGCCGTCTGAAAATTTTCTATGCAACACAAGTTGCGGTAAAACCACCGACATTTGTTGTGTTTGTAAACGATCCAGAATTATTGCACTTCTCATATGAGCGTTTCTTGAAGAATCGCTTACGTGAATCATTTGGCTTCGTAGGAACGCCGATTCACATTATCGCTAGAGCAAGAGACTAATGGAGAGGATGTGATTTTATGACAAAAATCACAGTAGTAGGAGCAGGTAGCTGGGGAACAGCGTTAGCGATGGTATTAGCTGACAATGGACATGATGTACGTATTTGGGGAAATCGCCCAGAACTTATGGATGAAATTAATACGAAACATGAGAATAGTCGATATCTCCCAGGCATTACATTGCCAAGCACAATCGTAGCCTACTCTTCTTTAGAAGAAGCATTAGTAGATGTAAATACAGTACTGTTAGTAGTACCAACGAAAGCGTACAGAGATGTATTACAAGAGATGAAAGAAATTGTTACTGAACCAATTACTTGGATTCATGCGAGCAAAGGAATTGAACCTGGTACGTCAAAACGTATTTCGGAAGTGATTGAGGAAGAAATTCCAGAGCACTTAATTAAAGATGTTGTTGTACTGTCTGGACCGAGTCATGCTGAAGAAGTCGGTTTACGACAAGCGACAACAGTTACGTCTGCAGCAAAGCGTATGGAAGCGGCTGAGGAAGTACAAGATTTATTTATGAATAGTTATTTCCGTGTATACACAAATCCAGATATCGTTGGAGTTGAACTTGGTGGTGCGTTAAAAAATATTATCGCATTAGCTGCTGGTATAACTGATGGTCTTGGATTAGGTGATAATGCAAAGGCGGCATTGATGACACGTGGTTTAACAGAGATTGCTCGTTTAGGAAGAAAAATGGGCGGGAATCCGTTAACGTTTGCTGGTCTAACTGGTATGGGAGACTTAATTGTAACGTGTACAAGTGTTCATAGCCGAAATTGGCGCGCTGGAAATATGCTTGGAAAAGGACACTCTTTAGAAGAAGTGTTAGAAAGCATGGGTATGGTTGTGGAAGGTGTAAGAACAACGAAAGCTGCTCATGAATTGGCAGAGAAAATGGAAGTTGAAATGCCGATTACAGCTGCTTTATATGACGTGCTGTTCAATGGGAATAACGTAAAAGATGCGGTAGGCTCATTGATGGGACGTGTTCGAAAACATGAAGTGGAAGCTATACCTGATTTACTGTAAAGAAAAGCGACAGAAGTACATTTGTACTTCTGTCGCTTTTTTTATTTTTTGGGTCTTTTCACCATTTTTTCATTTTTGCATAGGATGAAGAGTAACTTGAGGAGAGGGTGAAAAGAATGGATAATAACATTTTTAATAATATTGAGAAGGAAGCGAAAGTAAATAAAGAGGATATTTTTAAATTAGCATCATCCGTGCAAAATGCGAATTTACGTGATGAAACTGTACTTCGTCAATTAATTCATCAAGTGGCTCTTATGGCGGGACGTGAAGTGCCGAAAGAGCAAGAGGATCAAATTGTAAAAGCGATTATTAATAATAATATGCCAACAGATTTTGGCTCGTTAAGCAAAATGTTTAAAAAATAAATTATGAGAAACAAAGAGTTTGTAGATTGCATATGATAGCCATGAAAGAATGGGAATAGAGCTGTTTTTGGGCATATTTGGTCAACCGAAGCGAGAGATACAATCGCTTCGGTTTTATTTTTGTCTAGATTGGTGAGAAATGCTGGAAAACCTATTGATTAAAGTTATATATTCGCAATTTGTAGTAAAATGTTCTTTTTGTATTTGTTTAAAGATTTTAATTTGTTAAAATAGTATAAAAATAGATTAATAAAAAGGGGTGTGTATATGTC
>NZ_JBEUTW010000280.1:0-3099 GCF_040492675.1 Bacillus sp. AP50 | reverse complement strand
CGCCTCTATTAATGAGTAAGGCATACCTTCATATAAGGAGGTAGATAGGAATATATCAAAGCGATTTAATTCTATATCTGGATTCGAATGAAATCCTTTTAATTTAATAAATTTATCTAAATTATTTTTTTGAACATAATCGAAAACTTCTTTAAAATACTCTCCGTCCCCAATATACACAAACTCAACGTTTTGATTTTCCCTAATTACCTGTTCAGCTATACGAATAAATAACCATGGATTTTTTTGATAATCCATTCTCGCAATCGTTCCTACTATCAATTTCTCTTCACAATCTTTTAAAGGAAATTTACTATCTGTAGTGGGAAATGAAATACCATTATATACTACCATTGACTTATTTAACGAAATGACTTTATGCTCCAAGGCAAATGTTTCTTCACCTTTTGAAACATGAAGAACTTTTGTTGTTAAGAAGCCTAATAATTTTTCGATATTTTTATATACAAATTTTTTCTTTGAGGATAAATTTGGGTTTTGAAATACATATGCATGTGGTGTATAGTATACCCTTTTTATCCTACATATTTTTGCCGCTATCCTGCCTATTGCACCTGCTTTAGAGCTATGACAATGAACAATTTGTGGCCTAATTTCTCTTAGTATTTTTATAATTGATTTTGTAGCTCTTATGTCATTCTTAATTGATAATTCCCTTACCATTTCTGTGACTTCATAAAAATAAAGCCCTTTTTTCATAAGCTTATTTTTTGCCGATAGAAATACATCATCTACCCGCTTAGTACCATGTACAACATGTACCTCATATTCATCTAGATCTAGATTGGAGATTACATCCACTAAATGTCTCCTAACTCCTCCACCTAACGCCTCACATATAAAAACAACCTTTTTCATTGCTCATGACCCCTTTTATCATTAGTTAGAAGATCTACTTAGTAAAGACTTAATACCAATAATTAGTTTATTAGGAGCTATTAGCAAGATAAAAGATTTTACTATTCCCACATAACTTTCTAAAACTAGGGGGTTAAAATATTTTTTTTGAATTTTAATTCTGCTATATAACTGTCTCTTTCGCCTACTTAATGAGATACTATTAGGATTAATTTCTTTACAAATGAGAACTTCATCTAAATTTGAAACCTCATACTTATTCATTATCCTAAAGAAAAATTCGTAATCTTCTGCTGCCGGAAAATCCGTATGATATACACCAATATCCTCAATAATCACTGTTCTAAACATAACAGATGGGTGTGGGAAACAACTATTAATATGCATCTTCTTTTTTATCTCTTCTGTTGAAAGCGGCACACGCTCTATAAACACTTCTTTACCATCCATATCTGTATGCCTTACGTTCGATCCTATCAACATATAATTTGGATTATCTAACATATATTGTTTCTGTTTATAAAATCGATTAGGTTCAATTGTATCTCCTGCATCTATCCTGGCAACAAATGTATAGCCATTATCACAAATATACTTTAATCCTAAATTTAAGACATGCTCAATTCCTTTATTGACTTCGGATTTTATAAAAATAATATGGTGAATCCCCACAGTCTCAGGAACATAGATTGGTTCCTTACTACCGTCATCAACAACTACTACATCTACTTTCTCTTTTGTTTCCTTTAATAAAGATTCTAAGGTTTGATTTAAACCAACCTGATCGTTATATACAGGAATTAATAATGCTATTTCTGGCATACACTCGCTCCAATCATTTTTCTAATATAAATGAGAAAAGGGATTACAGGAATCTAAATTAATCTGGATTCCCCAATCCCTAATTCTGTTATATATATCTTAAATTACTCCAGTTGATTAATAGTTGCATTAGGACTATTTGTGTTCGCTCGAATCTTTTTTGAAGAATTAAATTTAGATATTGACATCTTATTAAATGCAGCAAGTCCCCCTAGAAATATAAGCCAATAGCTTAATGAAAAATCGTATGGCCTTTGGTAAATAGATAGGAAGTAAATTATACAAAAAATCCAGATATACCTATTTCTCATAGCAAAAGCATGCCCCATAAAGTATATGGTATGAAGGACGAATAATAAAAATCCATTTACTACTACAAAGGTTTTCCAAGATAATGCCTCTGAACCATAAGCATTTGCTTTATAAAAATACTCTTTTTCTTTCATCCCTAACAATAAGTTACCATCTTGCAAAAATTCCTTATATATTTGTTCGAATGCTGCGTTCGCTCTATTATTTCCTTCTAATTCGTTATTTCCTAACTCCAATCTGTAAAGAATCTTTTCATATACATAAGTATCTTTAGGTACAGTATTCATTAATATTAGTAGCACACCCATTGATAGCAAAGCATATTTGTACTTCTTTATCAAAAGATATAAAAATACAATTACATAAAAAGCAAATGAGAAAGAGCATATCCCTGCTACAAATAATATTTTCTCATAACCTCTACGCAAAGAAAATCCTTTAGATGCTAAGATTAAACCACTAATTGTTCCAACTACTCCTGGTTCATCAAACATTCCACAAATTCTATCAATACTTCCTCCCCAAGGGAGGAAGTACCTTTGATCTGATCCGTTAAAAAAGTGGTAGATAGATAAATTAAAGTAATTCCTATAGTAAGGTTTTGTCCAAGATGTACTAGATAACTGAGACCATTGTAAATCTATTCCTACAAATAAAAGAATAGCTATCGCTATTGCTGGTATAAGAGATATGGCAACTATTTTAATAAAATTATCATAAATCTTTAAACGTTCCTCATTCCTTATCAAAACTAATGGGATAAGTGAAACAGAATATAGCCATAAGTTACGAATAATATTCTCATCCTTAAAACTAAAAATTGCTATTAGTATAAAAGCTAAAAAAGCACTAAATATATTTGATTTATTAATTTTGTAATCCGATATACTAATCCATAATAAAAATACTGAGATATGAATTATTCCAAAGAGAGGTATTATGCTATTGTTCCATGTGAAAAATGGATTTAACCATAAAAATCCCAAGAATGCTGCCATAAATATATATATCTTATAAAAAAGTGAATCTATTCTACCTTTTTGCATTTATTTATATCATCCTATCTTTAATCTTACTCTATTAAAT
>NZ_JBEUTW010000279.1:0-10671 GCF_040492675.1 Bacillus sp. AP50 | reverse complement strand
CACAAAATGGACGGAAAATCACATATTTACTATCGATATGTTGCTTTATAATGAAACTAATTAAATATACATGCATACAATATTGTGAAATAAATAACATAAATAATCTATATAAATGTAAACGTTATCAAAATAGAGAGGTGGAGACAATGAGTAAATTTTTCTTCAATCATAATCCAGCAACAGTAGAGGATGGAAGGCTTGTTAAATATGCTGAAATTATTTATGGAGAAGGTGGCCGTTCTGTATTAGAAAATTTAATGGTGAAGGCATCTATCAGATTGCGTGATCGTTATCCGAATAAATCTGACGAGCAGATCTCGAACCTAGTAAATAAAGGCATCCATGATATGTTTCAAAAATATGTGAGCGAGTAAGAGTGGCCAATGGCTGCTCTTATTTTTTTGTATAAGGATTGTAACTCTAGCTGAAAATAAACATGTATTCTGAAAAACGTAAAAAGGAGTGGGAAAGATGAGCAATGGAATTGGACGTTCGAAAGAAAATCTTCCAACTGATGCAAATCATGTGAGCGCGAAGGATCGTGCGTATCAAAAACGCATGGCAAAGCAAAAACAACAAGAGCGTAATGAGGATAGAGAATAACTCGAAATAAAGCTCCTTCTAAAGCAGAAGGAGCTTTATTTCGATAGAAAATGATTCGCGGTAACATAAAAGAGTCCACCGTTAATAATTTGCACTGTAATACGTGGTTCATACTGTTCTTGCAGAGCTTGTTTTTCAATTTCATAGCTCTCAGGAAGTTCGTCACTTTCTTCATAAAAACGGTTTAAAAGGTCTAAATCATGATTCCAACGCACTCTTGCTTCTTTTGCCCACGTATGGTCATCTTCTGCAATTATATTTTTTAAAGCGTCTTCTATGCGTTGTAAACCACTTTGAGGTTTAATGATGGGCGAGAGCGTAAAACAAAAATCAGGTATTTTTGGTGTAAGTTTAATGTTTGTTAATGTTTCATGAAAGTTTGCCATCATTGTTCCAGAAATGAGATGAATACCAATCGAGTGAAGGATGTCTTTTTTTCGATCACATTGATAGGAAACTTTTATATTAATACCGAGCCAAGGGTGGAGCGGTGTATGTGTTGACCCATTATGTCTTACATCCTCATATAAACGTATGTATGAGCCTAATTCTTTTGTCGTTTGGAAAATTTGATGTAGACGTGGTGAACCGTAGTGAATAAGCTCACCATCATTTTCTTCATTTTCTGGATTTGTAATAAGAGTAAGGCGCATCGGATTCGGTACGCCTCCTGTTTTCTCAAGATAGTGCCAATAAAAAGGGCGATTCATTAATAATTTATCCATCTCAATTGTTAACTGTACATCTAATAAATGAGGAGAACGTTCTAAAATTTCACAGTTATTCGCCTCAAAGAAATTGTATAAGTAATTATGAATTTCATGTTGCTGCATAGCCTTGCACCTCAGCTTCATTTCGTTTCGCAAAGTCGATAATAGATGTTAAGTTTTCCATCTTAATTCTAATTTCACCTTCGCTCTTTGATTGCGCGAAAATTTCTTGAATGTGCGCGTCGATGTTTTTCATATTAATTCTCGTTAAAATTTCATCGAGTTCACCAATAACACGCTCGAATAAGTTGATTTTTTCATATAACAGTTTCAGAATATGTTCTTCAACAGTATGCTTTGTAGCTAAGTTATAAATATGAACATCATTTTTTTGACCGAGACGGTGAATACGTCCGATTCTTTGCTCAAGACGCATTGGATTCCATGGCAAATCATAATTGATCATATGGCTACAAAACTGTAAGTTAATCCCTTCACCACCAGCTTCAGTTGCAATTAATACTTGTGCGTGGTTTTGGAAAAGCTCCTTCATCCAATCTTTCTTCCCGCGTTTAAACCCGCCGCGGAATGGAACGGAAGAAATACCGTGTTGTTGTAAAAACCATTGTAAGTACATTTGTGACGCTCGATATTCTGTGAAGATAACGACTTTATCGTCAATTTCTTTTATAAGCTCAAGAGCTTTATTTGCTTTTGAGTTGAAAGGAATATGATTAATTTTGTCCATTAGCACATCGATATGTGGATCTTTTATATAATGTTCGTTTTCTTTCTGTTTTTTTTCTACATGCTTTTTCAATGAATAGTAAACAGCCTCACGACTACTACACGCTTCCCGTTTTAAAGTTAACGATGAGAAAGCAGATGTGAAGGCGTCTTGTCCTCGCCAATTTTCGATATCATTATATAGAGCTTGTTCTTGTTCATTAAACTCAACAAAAATTGTACGTACATGTCTCTTCGGCCAATCGATACCGGTATTATGTCGTCTATTTCGCACCATTACTTTATTAATGAGAGCTTTTAAGTCTTCATCTGATTCGGCTGAGCGATTTTTGGAAGCGTAATATTCTTCAAAGTTGGATTGATTGCCTAAATGTCCTGGTTTTAATAAAGAAACAAGGTTAAAAATTTCATCAATCTTATTTTGAACAGGAGTAGCGGTTAGTAATAAACAAAACTTCTTTTTTAATCGTTGTGCAAATTCATAGTTTTTTGTTTTATTATTTTTCAGTTTATGTGCTTCATCGATAATAATAAGGTCATATTCCAAGTTCAACACGATATCGCGATGTGGTGAACGTTTCGCAGTATCAATTGATGATACGATTACGTCAGCTTGTTCCCATGAGTAGCTTTTCTTTTGTGCTACAGCGGGAATGAAAAACTTTGTATTCAGTTCGTATGCCCATTGTGATACGAGAGAAGCTGGGACAAGTATAAGTACCTTTTTCACAAGCCCGCGGACCATGTATTCTTTCAAAATAAGTCCAGCTTCGATTGTTTTTCCAAGGCCTACTTCATCTGCTAGAATCGCTTTACCGTTCATTTGTTCAATCACATTTTGAGCGACTTCTAATTGATGCGGAAGCGGTGTGAAATGGGATAAATGTTTCGGTGCTTGTAGTCCATCAAAAGTAGGAACAAGTAACGATTTTTCTGTTTCATAAGCTAAGTGATATAAATCCCAGTTTGTCCAAGGACCATCTTCGTCAATTCTATTTAAAAAATTGTTTTGCCATGTCCGATCTACGGAAATATCGACATTCATTACAACTCTCCCACCTTTTATAAACTAAAGTAATTATTTTTTAATGTATGATGATTTGCCTTAAAAGAAGGCATAATTATCGTTATTAAAGGCTATATGATAGACAATAATAAAGTATTAAATCTCAAAAGCTGTATTTATTGTGTTTTAACATAAAAAATTCTAAATTATTTTTTATGCTAGAATATTGATGAAATATAGCGAATGATGTTAGGATAATGGTGTGAAATGTGTGGAATCTTTCGTATTTTATCCAAGAAAGTGATTTTTTATTTACGCTTTCATAAAAAAATATAATGAGATTCCGTATATCCTATCTTTTCAGAATGAAAATGTTTAGAAAAGGGAAGCAACTTTTATTGATTTGTCAAAGCATAAGGGGGAGAGAGCATGATTACATTACAACGTACACCGTTATTTGATGTATACGCGAAGTATGGTGGAAAAACAATCGACTTCGGTGGTTGGGAATTACCAGTTCAATTTTCAAGCATTAAAGAAGAACACGAAGCTGTACGTACAGCTGCAGGTTTGTTCGATGTGTCTCATATGGGAGAAGTTGAAGTAAAAGGTGTAGATAGTTTAGCATTTTTACAACGTGTTGTTACAAATGACGTATCTACCTTAAAGGTAGGGGGCGCACAATATACAGCTATGTGCTACGAAAATGGTGGTACAGTAGATGATTTATTAATCTACAAACGTGGTGAAGAAGACTATTTATTAGTAATCAATGCATCAAATATCGAGAAAGATTACGAATGGTTAGCAAGTCATGTAATTGGCGATGCGACAGTAGTCAATGTTTCTAGTGAAGTTGCACAGCTTGCAATTCAAGGACCAAAAGCAGAAGGCATTTTACAAAAAGTTGTGTCAGAAGATTTGAAAGAAATTAAGTTCTTTAAATTTAAAAACGATATTCTTGTAGATGGAATTCCAGCACTTGTATCTCGTACAGGTTACACAGGTGAAGATGGATTCGAAATTTACTGTAAGAGTGAAGATGCTGCAAAACTTTGGGAGAAACTTCTTGAAGTTGGAGCAGAAGAGGGCTTAAAAGCATGTGGTTTAGGTGCTCGTGATACACTTCGATTCGAAGCAACATTACCACTTTATGGACAAGAATTATCAAAAGATATTACACCGATTGAGGCTGGAATTGGCTTTGCGGTAAAAACAAATAAAGAAGCAGACTTCTTTGGAAAAGCAACGTTAAAAGAGCAAAAAGAAAACGGTGCGCCTCGTAAATTAGTCGGCATCGAAGTAATCGAACGTGGAATTCCTCGTACGCATTACCCTGTATTTATTGGTGAAGAAAAAATTGGGGAAGTAACGAGTGGTACACAATCTCCAACGTTAAAGAAAAGCATTGGTTTAGCACTAATTGATGTAAAATACGCAGCAGTTGATACAGAAGTAGAAATTGAAATTCGTAATAAACGCGTCAAAGCAGTAGTTGTTCCAACACCATTTTACAAACGTTCAAAGTAACGGGGAGAGGGGTAGATTTCATGTTGCATCGTTATCTTCCAATGACAGAAGAAGACAAAAAAGAAATGTTACAAACGATCGGCGTTCAAACGATCGATGAATTATTCTCTGATATTCCAGAGAGTGTTCGTTTTAAAGGGGATTTAAAAATTAAAGAAGCAAAATCAGAGCCAGAGCTTTTAAAAGAGCTATCTCAAATGGCTAGTAAAAATGCTAACTTAAAAGAATACGCTTCTTTCTTAGGAGCAGGCGTATACGATCATTATGCTCCAGTAATTGTAGATCATGTTATTTCTCGCTCAGAATTTTATACAGCTTACACACCATACCAACCGGAAATTTCACAAGGGGAATTACAAGCAATCTTTGAATTCCAAACAATGATTTGTGAATTAACAGGAATGGATGTAGCAAACTCTTCTATGTATGACGGGGGGACAGCTTTAGCTGAAGCGGCAATGTTAGCAGCTGGCCATACTCGCAAAAAGAAAATTCTTGTATCTAGCGCGGTTCATCCAGAATCAAGAGCAGTACTTGAAACGTATGCAAAAGGTCAAAATCTTGAAGTTGTTGAAATTAATCATAAAGATGGTGTAACAGATTTAGACGTATTACAAAGTGAAGTAGATGATACAGTTGCTTGTGTAATCGTTCAATATCCAAACTTCTTCGGACAAGTTGAAAAATTAGCTGATATTGAAAAAATCGTTCATCAACAAAAATCATTATTTATCGTTTCTTCAAATCCATTATCATTAGGCGCATTAACACCACCAGGGAAATTTGGTGCTGATATTGTAATCGGTGATGCACAACCATTCGGTATTCCAACGCAGTTTGGTGGACCGCACTGTGGTTACTTTGCAACAACGAAAGCATTTATGCGTAAAATTCCAGGACGTCTTGTTGGACAAACTGTAGATTCAGATGGTAAACGTGGATTTGTATTAACGTTACAAGCACGTGAACAGCATATTCGTCGTGATAAAGCGACATCTAACATTTGTTCAAACCAAGCGTTAAATGCACTAGCAGCTTCTGTTGCAATGACGGCACTTGGCAAACAAGGTGTGAAAGAAATGGCACGTCAAAACATTTCTAAAGCACAATATGCAAAACGTCAATTTGAAGCGAAAGGCTTCACAGTAACATTTGCTGGACCATTCTTCAATGAGTTTGTTGTAGATTGCAAACGTCCAGTGAAAGAAGTAAACGATGCATTATTACAAAAGAATATTATCGGTGGTTACGATCTAGGCCGTGATTATAAAGAGCATGAAAACCATATGCTTGTAGCAGTAACTGAGCTTCGTACAAAAGAGGAAATTGACACACTTGTAAACGAAATGGGGGCTATCCAATGAAGAACCAAGACCAAGCACTTATCTTTGAAGTGAGTAAAGAAGGACGCATAGGATATAGCTTACCCAAATTAGATGTAGAAGAAGTGAAACTAGAAGATGTGTTTGAGAGCGATTATATTCGAGTAGAAGATGCAGAGCTACCAGAAGTATCTGAACTTGATATTATGCGCCACTATACAGCACTTTCAAACCGTAACCACGGTGTGGATTCTGGATTCTATCCACTTGGATCTTGTACGATGAAATATAATCCGAAAATTAATGAGAGTGTAGCTCGTTTCGCAGGATTTGCAAATATTCATCCGTTGCAAGATGAAAAGACAGTACAAGGTGCAATGGAATTAATGTACGACTTACAAGAGCATTTAATTGAAATTACAGGTATGGATACTGTTACTTTACAACCAGCAGCTGGTGCACACGGAGAATGGACAGGTTTAATGTTAATTCGTGCATACCATGAAGCGAATGGTGACTTTAACCGTACGAAAGTAATTGTGCCTGACTCTGCTCACGGAACGAACCCAGCATCTGCAACTGTAGCTGGTTTTGAAACAATTACAGTAAAATCAAATGAAAATGGCCTTGTTGACTTAGAAGACTTAAAACGTGTTGTAAACGAAGAAACAGCAGCACTTATGTTAACAAATCCTAATACATTAGGTCTATTCGAAGAAAATATTTTAGAAATGGCAGAAATCGTCCATAATGCAGGCGGTAAATTATACTATGATGGTGCAAACTTAAATGCGGTATTAAGCCAAGCACGCCCAGGAGATATGGGATTTGACGTTGTGCATTTAAACCTTCATAAAACATTTACAGGTCCTCACGGCGGTGGTGGCCCAGGTTCTGGTCCAGTAGGTGTGAAAGCTGATTTAATTCCGTACTTACCAAAACCGATTTTAGAGAAAACCGAAAATGGTTATCACTTCAACTACGACCGTCCAGAAGCAATTGGTCGTGTGAAACCATTCTATGGTAACTTCGGAATTAACGTTCGTGCATACACGTATATTCGCTCTATGGGTCCAGATGGATTGCGTGCAGTAACTGAGTATGCTGTATTAAATGCGAACTATATGATGAGAAGATTAGCGCCATTCTACGATCTTCCATTCGATAGACATTGTAAACATGAATTTGTATTATCAGGTCGTCGTCAAAAGAAACTTGGTGTACGTACATTAGATATTGCAAAACGTCTGCTTGATTTCGGTTATCATCCACCAACAATTTACTTCCCATTAAATGTGGAAGAATGTATTATGATTGAGCCGACAGAAACAGAATCAAAAGAAACATTAGATGGTTTCATTGATAAGATGATTCAAATCGCTAAAGAAGTAGAAGAAAATCCAGAAGTTGTACAAGAAGCACCGCATACGACAGTCATTAAACGTTTAGACGAAACGATGGCTGCACGTAAACCAGTTTTACGTTATGCGAAGCCAGCTCCTGTACAAGTTTGATTAAAATAACAAAAAAAGAACTCGCTGAGGCGGGTTCTTTTTTTGTATGGATAATTTGTCCCGCATTAACGGACAGTAAACTCTCAACTCAAAACTTAGCTGGTGCAAAGAAGCCAGGTGGGAGATAAACTGTCCGTAAATGCCCGATTGGTTCAACTAATAATCAGTGGGAATGAACAAAAATCCCCACTGATTAAAGTTTCACTTTATGCAGAAATAGTGAAGAAAATGTTAAAAAAATATGTTTTTTGTTTCCTAATGGTGTAAAGGTGTAGTTTTATAGGTAGTTTTGTTGAAAAAGTCGGTTTGATAAAAGTATTTATTTTTGTTAGAATTTTATTGAAATTAAGAAGATGTGATGAGGCAAAGATTACTCATTTTTATGTATATGTGAAAAAACGAACAAGACGGGGGTGAAATATTGGGATATCGATGTTATAGAATGGTATACCATTTAGAAAATGGAGAAACAATTAAAGATGTAAAAGAATTTTGCTATCGAGACCAAGGAAAAGTGTTAGAAAGAGTAGCAAATCGTGTAATGGATAATAGAGAAGTGACGGCGATTGATAAACAAGGAACAATCATTTCAATAGCATGTGAGGACATTGTAAAGGTGGAACTTGATTACATAACAGAAAGTTAACCTTGAGTCATATCGAATTATTCGATAAAATAAACTGTTGAATGGTGAAGTGAGAAGAGAGGAGTTTATCATGGGTAGTACAAGACACTTTTATATGTTTATCTTAGCGTTTGTTCTTGTTGTGGCATTAACGATTTACTTAATCGTTGACAGCAGCTGGTACAACACAGTTCATCCGGCATTCCTTCTGTTTATGTATATAGGAATTGCAGTAGTAAGTTTCGGAATGAGAGACGAGATGTTAGATCGCTTTGAAAAGTGATACATATACGAAAGACCAACAGGAAAATGTTGGTCTTTTTTTCTTGCCAAAAATAGGCTGGTGTGTATATACTGTATATATAAGGTATACACAGTATATACACAAACTGGAGGAAAACATGAATATTATTATTTCGAATTCTTCCCAAGACCCTATTTATGTGCAAATAAGAAAACAATTAAGCCAGCTTATTTTAAATGGCGGTTTAAAGGGTGGAGATCAATTACCGTCTATTCGTAGCTTAGCGAAGGAATTACAAATTAGTGTCATTACAACGAAGCGTGCATACGAGGAGCTTGAAAAAGAAGGATATATAGAAACTGTTGCTGGGAAGGGGACTTATGTTTCACGTAAAAATAATGAACTATTAAAAGAACAAAGGCTTCGCCTATTGGAAAGTAAAGCGGAAGAGATTGTGAATGAAAGTAAAGCGTTGCAGCTTTCACTTGAAGAATTACAGCAGATGATTGCGTTTTTATATAAGGGGGAATGAGAGAGATGTTAGAGTTAAAAAACGTTTGTAAAAGTTATGAAGGTTTCGCAGTGAAAAATATAAGTTTTACGTTACCACGCGGATATATTATGGGGTTTGTCGGACCGAATGGGGCCGGGAAAAGTACGACGATCAAAATGATTATGAATTTAATTAAAAAAGATAACGGAGATATAAAAATTTTTGGCAAGGACAATAAGAAAGCTGAAAAGGAAATAAAACAAAATATCGGCTTTGTATATGATGAAAATCATTATTACGAAGATTTAACGTGTGAACAAATGAAGCGTATTATTGCACCGTTATATAAAAAGTGGGACGAAGAGCAGTATCAATCGTATATGCATAGATTACAAGTTCCAAAGTATAAAAAAATTAAAGAATTATCAAAAGGAATGAAAATGAAATTTGCGATTGCAATCGCACTTTCGCACCACGCAGAGTTTATTATTATGGACGAACCGACAGCAGGGTTAGATCCAGTTGTTCGAAGTGAATTACTTGATATGTTGCAAGAAATTGTAATGGAAGATGAAGTATCCGTATTATTCTCAACGCACATTACAACAGATTTAGAGCGCATTGCAGATTATGTTACGTTCATCAATGATGGAGAAATTATATTTACTGGTGAAAAAGAAGACTTAATGGAGAACTACGTAATCGTAAAAGGAAGTAATGATTTATTAGATCGAGAAGGAAAAGAACTATTTGTTGGATTACGAAAAAGTAAGTTTGGTTTTGAAGGTTTAGCGAAGGATAAACAAGGAATTATCGATTGGTTTGGAAATGAGGTTGTACTAGAAAAGCCTACATTAGATGACATTATCGTTTACACTGCGAAAGGGAGAGGTGCCTATGCGTCAGCTAATCTATAAAGATTTGTTCTTTTTTCGGGTTATGTGGTTAGTGTATTTTATTATGCCTCTTGTTTTCTTTGGATTAGATCCAGATGGTGAATTGTTATTTCCAATGAGTTGCTTACTCATAACGATATCATCTTCTATGATACTAATAGCGATGGATGAAAAAAATAAAAGTGATGTTATTATAAATAGTTTACCTGTTGGACGAAAGGATATCATTATTGCTAGATATATTTCGGGTGTAATATTTATTGTAGGTGGCATGATTTCTACTACGCTAGTTGTTTTTCTTATAAGAGGTATCGCTGTCATTGGTGATATTGGAGCTTATCATCCCAATTTGTATATTGAAATTCCTTGGTATGTAGTAGTCAGAGGTGCTGTATATTCTTTAGTTTATATTACAGCATTATTCCCGAGTTATTATGGGACAAAATCAAAAGTAGTACGTGGAATATTTACAGGTGGAGCCGCTGGAATAGGTGTTATTGTTGGAATGTTTATTGGTGACGGAGAAAGTGTTACGGCATCATTCATTAATTGGATTATGAATCCATTACATTTTGGCATATTTATAGTTGGATTAATCACACTAGCTAGTGTCTATATCGTTTCTATGCTTCTTACAATTAAAATTTATGAAACGCGTGATTTATAGAGAGGAGAATTCATATGCAACAGTTGATTTTGAAGGAGTTTTTTTTACAGAAGAAGATGTTTCCTTTCTACTTTTTAATCCCTATTTTATCTATTTTTAAGAATTCCGTCGAACCAATGGGGATTGCAATAGGAGTATTTATAACATGTAGTACGATTATATATATTTCTTTTTATTATGACGAGAAAAGTAAAGCAGAAAAAGTATTAGTGAGTTTGCCTATAACGAGAAAAGAGATAATTATAGCTAAATATATTTCAAGCACATTATTTATTATGGCTGGTTTGAGTGTAACTTTTATAGTCGTAATA
>NZ_JBEUTW010000278.1:0-15803 GCF_040492675.1 Bacillus sp. AP50 | reverse complement strand
CATTATTAATTACATTGACTTAACAAAATCAAACAATGAGTCATATTCTTTACTCTGCGTTCAAAAACCTGTCTCATTAAAGTTTCACCATATTACATAAATCCATAACCTTTTTCACAATCAACTCCGCAGTATTCTCTCCCGGTGGCATTAACAAATTTGTAACTGTTCCATACACAATAGGACTTAATTCTACTTCATATCCGCCATATGCATATTCGTCTTTTGTCGGTAAATAACCAAGATATCCGTTCATATATCCACCAAAGAAAGCCAATTCATTTTGAAGGCTCTCTTTCATTGCTAAGGCAGTTTCTGAAAAAGGTTCCATCGGTATACCTGAAAACATACCATCATTAACTTGAAACAGTTGAACTTCTAAATCTATACGTAACTTCCGAATACCTTGCCTATATTTCTCTAATACGATAGCAACCCATTCATCCGTATTCACGCCCCACTGCTTCTCGGCTAATCGAGCCATGCTTCGTATCTCATCAATTTCAGGAATATCATTCAACTTCATTTGCATCATACTTGAAACTGTCCTTAAATTTAAAATTGGGCTATATGTAACTGCTGGCAACATCGTTAATATATGTCCACTAAGTATGTAAGCCATTTGTTTTAAGGCTTCACTTGAACCGCGATACTTCGCATTCACATTTCCAGCGGCACCTTGAACGATAATAACAGGGCAGTTCACTATCTGCTCTAGAATCTCTCTCGTTATTCCAGGATAATCTGCTGATAATTCATCGCTATCACCTTTTAAAACATTCGGATGCGCCGTACAAAATACTATAATCCCAGATAGCTCCTTCGTTTCAGCATCTCTTATTGCCAACATGCCAATTCGCTTATCTACAACACCTTCTATATTTGTTCCCATCTTTGCTTTTCCATCAGATGTTCTCTCTCGTCGGTTTACACCAATATCACCTGTCGTAACACCCCATCCAACTTCGCATCGCTTTAAATTGTTATTTGCAGTAACAGCACCATGTACTACATTATTTACTAAAATCATTTTATACGACTGCACTAGCGGATCATCACCGACTGTCTCTGGACCGGAATGCGTATGAGTATAAACAACAGTTATTCGCTCAACTGGCACATGAACCTCACTCGCTACTCGTTCACGAATCATATTCGTATCTTCTACTAACATACCGATATTATCAATGCTTATAAACACAGTCTTCATTTCATCTTTTTCAAATACAAAAACTGTCCCGTAAATACGTTCTTCAACATTATTTATGCCTGCCTCTCTATGATATCCGACAAAATCAATACCTACAGGCGGCGTAATATCAACCTTACATACCCCTATTTTGCTCATTTGAATCGCTCCATTTCTCTATGTAACTCCCTTTTTTAAAGAATAGCATATTTGACCTTGTTCCAAATAAAAAAGAACGGACACAGTATCCTATGTCCGTTCTTCCCCTCACACATACTTCCGATGCACCATCTTTCCATCATAAGAAAACACAACACCCTTACTCTCCACAATGGACTCCATATGCACCGTTCTTCCCCATAGTTGATGAAGATATGGTAATACTTTTTCTAAGTATTTTAAATCGAGCTCGATTCCTTCGTAACTATGTTTAATGTACAATTCTCCGTTCTTTAAGTAGTCTCCGTCTTCTACTACTAAGTACGGGAAGCCGCCATTTGTACGCATATTTACGAGTTGATCACGCACATGTTCCCACTCTTTATCTATTACTTTATACTCTTTTCCTTGGCGCTGGAATAAGTACATATCTTCTCGCATAACGAGATCTTTATTTAAGTAGTTTCTTAAGAACGATACATCCCATTCAATTTCGCGTACTTCAAAGATTTTGTCACGACCAGACCCAGGTTTTACACCACGGCGTTTCATTTCTTCTGTTGGGTTGTTGTAACGTTCTTCAATATCTTCAAACATTTTAATCCCAAGGTAGTATGGGTTAATGCTTGTTTTTGATGGCTGTACAACACCCGCATTTAATTTCGCAAATTCAATTGCTTCATCAGATGTTAAGTCCATTTCACGAAGTATGCGTTGATGCCAATAGGACGCCCAGCCTTCGTTCATAATCTTCGTTTCAAGCTGCGGCCAGAAATATAACATTTCTTCACGCATCATCGTTAATATATCACGCTGCCAATCTTCTAGCTCACGGCTATATTCTTCAATAAAGAGGAGCAAGTCTTTCTCTGGTTGCGGTGGGATCTTCTTCTTTTTGCGTATATTGGATCGTTCTCTCTTTTTGTTTCGATCATCTAAATTCCATAGATCATCGTATTGTGATACCTTTTTCTTTTCTACTTCTTCTAAATCATCAATACTCCACGCAAGTTTGGGACGCATGAGCGACGGGTCAATGTGCTCTTGAATGGCAAGTACGGCATCTAAAAATGTTTCTACTTCTTCTTTTCCGTACTTATGCTCATATGCTTTCACCCGTTCAGCTGTCGCTGACATACTCTCTACCATATCTCGCTTCGTATTTGAAAAACGAATATTATTTTTGAAGAAGTCACAGTGTGCTAAAACGTGCGCTACAATTAATTTGTTTTGAATTAAAGAGTTCGTATCTAATAAAAAGGCGTAACATGGATCAGAGTTAATAACGAGTTCGTATATTTTACTAAGTCCTAAATCGTATTGTAATTTCATTCTGAAAAATTGTTTTCCAAAACTCCAATGTGAAAACCTTGTCGGCATCCCATATGCACCAAATGTATAAATAATTTCCGCTGGACATATTTCATAACGCATCGGATAAAAATCAAGCCCAAATCCAGTCGCAATTTCCGTAATTTCCGCAATCGCATATTGCAGTGCTTTATCGTCACTTGCTCTCATTATTTTCCCTCCTTACACTTTCCCTTAAGAAAGTGTATGATGAAGAACAAGCTTTCATGAGGATTGATTGCATAATAAAAAGACACCCCCGCAAAAACGAGAATGTCTCATCTATTAACCTTCAATAATCTCCATCTTCTCCGTAATCGGAGTACGAGCTTTTCCTTCTGGCGCTTTATCGAAATAGCCGATATGAAGAATTCCAACGATACGTTGGCCTCTTGTTAAACCGATTCCTTCTATAAATAATGGATTGTAGTTTAATCCGCCTGATTTCCAAACGCAACCTAATCCGCGTTCCCAAGCAAGAAGTTGGAAGTTTTGCATGAATGCACATGTTGCAGCATAATCTTCATCACGTTGAATTTGACGCGGATCTTCATTTATATATACAACGATTTGTGCAGGCGTGCTTAAAAAACGATCTGATAAAATTTTACCGCGTTTCGCTCTTTCTTCTTCCGTGAAAGAGTTTAATACTGCATCTACTAATTTCTTGCGGCCTTCTCCGATGTATAGTTTACAATTCCATGGTTCACGGTGCTTATGATTTGGTGCCCATGTTGCATCGTTTAATAGTTCAATTAATAAATCTTTTTCTACTGCTTTGTCTGTAAATGTACGAACAGAGCGTCTTTCTTTAATCACATTAGCGATGGAAGTATATGTAGTCATATTTATCTCTCCCTTATTTTTATCTATATGTATAAGTTTATCGTCATCATTGATATTGATTTTCAATTTCGATTATACCTTAGTTTTTTACTATTAATCAATGTTTTATGTTGGAAAACTTCTAAAAACGTCATTTCATACTGTGAATAAAAAAACTTGATTTGTTCACAAGTATTTCACATTTTATGGAAATGATATGTGTACAGTTTTCTACATTATCCATCTAGGAGGAGTTTACATGTACAAAAAAATCGCTGTTTGTATGACTATGGCAGCATTATTATGCGGGATATCCACCTTCCCCGCTTCCGCTGCCACACCAAAAGAAGTAACAATGCATCACCATAAACCAATTCCAGAAGAAGAAGTGCAATCGCTAGAAAAACTCGGCTATAACAAACATGAAATTTGGAAAGCTGCTCATATTGCAAGAATTAGTAATAAAGAAATAAAAGATGTTTTAGCTTACTATAAGCAAAATAAATCTTGGGAGAAAACAGCCGAGCATTTCGGTGTAGATCCAAGTAAGCTGAAAAAGCATCATATGAATAAAGAAACAAAGCAAGCACTGCTACAACAGTTAGCAACTATGCAAAAATCCACACCTGATCAGCTAAAGCAAAAAATGAAAGAATATAACATCAAATTGCGTCATCTTACTGTGTTAACAATCATCTCTCAAAAAAGCAATACCCCTCTTGATGATGTATTAAAAATGAAAAAAGATGGAATGGACATTAAACAAATTGCCGAAAAATTAAATGTAAAAAGAGAAGATATACGAGCGGAAATGATGAAATTAGTGAAGTCTATTAAAGAACAAAAAACAAATTAAAATGCTAAAAAGGAAGAGGCTTTCACTACTCTTCCTTTTCTTTATGAACTTTCAATTTTTAAGTATAAATTCCCGTCTTTCCCAAAAACTAACACAAGTAAATGATGTAAGTTAGGGGTGAGAAAATGTTCGGTTTATCATCTAAGAAATCAAAAAAGACTAATACAAAAACACTTTGTTCTATCCCAGAATTTATACAAACCATGAAAGAATCAAGCGATTTTGTCTCTTATAACATACTTAAAGATGAAACGTTGTGCTTGTTTTATTATAAATCTGTCGTGGAAGCACTTATTATTAAACAATTCATTTTAACTCCTATAAAAAAGGAATCGGAACAAATCCAAAACATCTCTGATTTATGTAATATTATCTCTATTGAAGACATTATTACCTCCCCTTCTATTGATGATATTCGTGAAAAATTATTAGGTGGATATATTTTAATACGCTTAAAAAACAATTCGAATCCTGATCAATATGCTTTAATTCGTGCCGAAAGTACTGTTTTAGGAAAACGATTATATAACGATACAGAAAATGAGTATAGCGTAATCGGGCCTAAAATCGGTTTCGTTGAAAACCTTGATACAAATATCCACTTATTACGCCGAAATATCGTAACGGAGCAACTCATTTTTAAAGAAGTTACCGTCGGATCTATATCAAAAACAAAAGTAGCAGTTGCTTATATAGAAGGAATTACAAATGAACAATTTGTCAACACCGCAATTCAACGGCTAGAAGACATTGACTTTGATGTCCCATTTGATTCAACTATGATTGAGCAATTTATTAGTGATAATAGCAATTCACCTTTTCCTGTTCTATTACCTACAGAACGATTAGATCGAGCTGTATTTGCATTAATTAACGGGGAAGTTTTAATTTTAACAGATGGCTCTCCATATGCTTTATCAGGACCAACAACGTTACTGGATTTTTTCATTTCACCAGAAGATTATTATTTACCGTGGATGATTGGATCGTTCTTTCGTATTATTCGTTTTTTCGGAGCTATATTTTCTCTTTTTTCCTCCGCTATTTATACAGCGGCTTTAACATATCATTATCAAATGATTCCTGCCGATTTACTAGGTCCTATTATTTTCTCGAGAGCTAACGTACCTTTCCCTCCTATTCTAGAAGCACTCTTTTTAGAAATTACAATTGAATTGCTTCGTGAAGCTGGAGCGCGTTTACCGACAAAAGTCGGACAAACGATTGGGATTGTTGGGGGGATTGTAATTGGCCAAGCATCCGTGGAGGCAGCTTTGACAAGTACAATTTTATTAATTGCAGTTGCTTTATCCGCTCTTGCATCTTTCACAACACCAACCGTAAAGATGTCTTCTACTATCCGGTTGTTACGCTTTCCGCTTATCCTTTTAGCCGGTGCATTCGGAGGATTAGGCCTTATTGTCGGATTTGTATTTATTTTAGCTCATTTAATTAAATTAAAATCACTTGGATCACCTTATTTATTACCTTTATATCCATTTCGTGGTTTAGGTACAGCAGAAGGTTTTCTTCGATTACCATTTAGTCAAACGGCACAAAGACCTTCTTTTCTTAGACCAAAATCAAAATGGCGCTACAATCCAAACAAATCGAAGCAAAAACGTGATGGTGAGAATGAATGAAAAAAATTTTATTGCACCTTATCATTATCTTCTTCGTTTTACAAACTGGCTGTACACAAACGTATATAGTGGATGCACAGCGTATTATTCATATTGCTGGATTTGACATCACAAAAAACAAAAAATTCCAAGGAACTATTCTATTCCCAGAGTACACACATGGTGTAAAGTCTAAACCAGAGACGCAAACAACATCTGCCCGTTCACTTGAAACAATTGCTTCACGATTAAATGCGAAATCTCCTCACAATGTTGTTGTAGGTCAAATGCGTGTCGTCCTATTTGGAAAGGCTCTAGGGGAACGCGGAATGGGAGAGATTATTACTAACTTACAACGTGACCCAAATATCGGGCGTGATGTACAACTAGCAATTGTAGATGGATCGGCTGAAGAGCTTTTAAATTACGGAAAAAAAAATGGGTCTTTATATATTGCTGATTTACTCGAGCAAAATATAAGAAATGAGAACATTCCACAAACTGAATTAAACATTTTTTTATATAATTATTACTCTTCTGTATGTGATGCCTATGTTCCTTATATTAAAATGGACGATAATCATTCTGTCGCTGTCAAAGGACTTGCCTTTTTAAAAGGCGATAAAGTCGTCATGTATACGGATAAAAGACATTCTGTTTTAGCAAAATTACTTATTAATCCTACGAAAAATGGACGTTACGAAGCAGCAATAAAAAAGGATAAACATAAAGGTATGGTTGTTATACAAAACTTAGCTGGGGAAAATAAGTATGATATAGATCAAACTGGCGACATACCAAAAGTAAAAATCCATTTAAAACTAAATGGATTAATTAAAAACTCTCCTAATTGGATTGATCTAAGAAAAAAAACAAATATCAACTATATAAAAAAACAAATTGAACGAAATGTCGAAAAAGACTGTGAAGATTTAATAAAACAATTTCAAGAAAAAGAAATTGATCCTTTAGGAATACGAGATGAAATTAGAAGCCATACGAGAAAATGGAATATAAAACAACTTCGAAATATGTATAAAAATATAGCGGTAGATATAAATTTAGATCTTAATATTGTACAATCTGGAATCGGAGAATAGTGAGGTGAAATAAGCAATGAATACAATGAATAAAACAAAGACCGTATCTCCATATTTTGCATTTATTTTATTGCATTCTCTCCAGGTTGGTATAGGAATTCTCGGATATCAACGTGTAATTTTGAAAAATGCAGGTTATGATGCTTGGATTTCTCTTATTATTGCAGGTATTGCAACTCATATTGTACTGTTTTGTATGTTAAAAATGCTTGAAAAAGACGGAGATTTAATTAGTATTCATACAACAACCTTTGGAAAATGGGTTGGCTCTATATTTTCTGTAATTTTCACTCTTTATTGCTTATTATTTTGCCTTACTGTTCTTCGTACATATATAGAAGTGATACAAGTTTGGATTTTCCCTACCATTAAGTTATGGAAACTTACGCTTATGTTTTTATTAGTCACTTACTACATTATAAAAGGTGGCTTCCGTTCTGTGACAGGGATATGTTTTTGGGGTATTGTTCTTCCTATGTTCGTTGTATTCTTTTTAGTCTATCCGATGAAGTATGCACATTTTCGTAATATTTTACCTATTTTTACACATTCACCCTTTGACATGCTTATATCTGCAAAACACTCTGCATTGGAATTTCTAGGGTTTGAAACAATTCTTATCTTTTATCCCTTTATTGAAAAAGGAAAATCTTTAAAAAGATGGGCCCATGCTGGAATTGCTTTTAGCACCTTAATTTATGTAGTTTTAGCTATCGTATCTTTTATGTATTACAGCGAGGGACAATTAAACCGTACTATTTGGCCTACTTTAACGATGTTAAAAATAATTAAAGTTCCTTTTATTCAGCGCTTTGAATATATTATTATTTTCGTTTGGTTTTTAATTATTTTACCAAACCTTTGCTTAACCATTTGGTCATCATGTCAAACGATGAAGCGTTCCTTTCATATTTCATTTAAATTTACATTACCGTTTTTTATTTTCATCATATTTTCAGCTTCTCTGTTCTTCACAAACCGTGAAAGTATCAACACATTAAATACCGTACTATCTCAAGCGGGTTTATATATTGTATACACTTATATCCCGATTTTATTTTTGTTTCATTCACTAAGATGGCACTTCAAAAATCGTTCAAAAAAAACTTCTCCCTAGGTGTCCCTTAGTCTGATACAATTTTATTAATACATTTGTAAAGGGGACAAGCGAATGAAAAAGTATGTATTTTCTTTACTTGCAGTACTAAGCTTAATTCTTGCTGGATGCGGAAGTACTGGTACAAATGACCAAAAATCTTCTGAATCAAAACAAGAAGAACATGACCACGCATCGCACACTCAGCAAGCTGACATTCAAGAGAAAACAAAAGGAGTCGACACACTTCCAACCTTCCTAGATAAGCTTGATCCACAAATGAAAGATATCTACACCGTCGCTGGACAAAATGCAGAGCTATTAGATTGGATTCCATGCTATTGTGGTTGCGGTGAAAGTGTAGGACATAAAAATAATAAAAACTGCTTTATTCGTGAAATTAAAAAGAATGGTGAAGTTGTTTGGGACTCCCATGCAACGACTTGCGTCAATTGCCTAGAAATTGCAGTTGAATCTGCTTCCATGAAACAAAAAGGAAAATCAACGCTTGAAATTCGTAACTATATCGATAATAAATACAAAGAAGGCTATGGCAAACCAACACCTACGCCAATGCCAAAAGCTTAAAAAACGAGGGAATTCCTCGTTTTTTCTTTTCATTCTCATTTTTTCTTAACAAATTCTTTCAAGTGTATTTCTCCTTACTTATCACACACTATATATAACTCTCGGTAAGGAGGGTACACAGTGCAAACATATAACGACTATGATAAAGCTCTCTATTACACGTATTGCTGTAATTGGGATAAATTACTCGTTCTCATGGTTCAAACGAACGATCAATTATTTTCTAAGCGTATTGAGCATTTTTTACACGCTTATCAATACAGCAAGGAACTGCCAGAAGTTGATAAACAATTGCAGCTCCTATTTCAATATATTGACCACGCATCCCAAAAGTCGCATGTAGAAGAAGTAGAACAAATTCAAATGTAAACTATAGCGCTATTCTCTTCCGGAGAATGGCGCTTTTTTTAAATTTTTATATCAATAAAAGTTTCTCCTCATAAAACTTTTATTGATAAACATATTTTTTCTTTCTTTTCCATACCACTTCATACTATAATTTAGTATGTAACTATTATAAGAGAGGTATAAAATATGGGACGAGAAAAAAAGCAAGAATATGCTTTACTTACCGCATGGGGAGCTTCTTTTATCGCTACACTGGGAAGTCTTTATTTTTCCGAAATCATGAAATTTGAGCCTTGTGTACTTTGTTGGTATCAACGTATTTTTATGTATCCATTCGTTTTATGGCTCGGTATCGCTGTAGCAAAAAAAGATTATCGCATCGCAAGTTATTCTTTACCAATTGCAAGTATTGGTGCTTGTATTTCTTTATATCACTATGCAATTCAAAAAGTCCCAGCGTTTTCAGCTGCTGGAGCAGCTTGCGGTCGTGTACCCTGCACCGGAGAATTTATAAACTGGTTTGGTTTTATTACAATCCCGTTTTTAGCACTTATCGGCTTTATTACAATCGCTGTTTGTAGCTTTATTGTCATCAAAAACAAATAAGGAGATGAAAGAATGAAAAAAATGCTTATATTTGGTGGTATTATTATCGCCTTGTTCGTAGCAATTTTCGCTGTCACACAAATGGAAGAAAAAAATGCTACTAGCCAAAAGATTGATAATCCTACTGAAAGTAAGACAAACGGTCCTGACTACTACACAAATAAAATCTCTCTTTCAGATCTTCAAAAGAACTTAAAAGAGAAAAAAGAAGAAACAGTATACTTTTATCAAACATCTTGCGTTCATTGCCAAAAATTATCTCCTGTCCTAGTGCCAATGGCTAAAGACTTAAACGTTGATATGAAAGTTATGGATATTGAAAAATTAGATGCTCCTTGGGATGAATATAAAATTCAAGGAACACCAACAATCATTCATTTTAAAGATGGCAAAGAAGTGAGCCGTATTAGCGGTGAACAGCCGAAAGATAAATTAAAAGAATGGCTTGAGCAAACGAAAAAGTAACTAGAAAAGGAAACTCCTTCTACACATGAAATGGGTGTAAAATCCCACACTAATGTATAAGGAGGGGGTTTTATGCCAGAAGTAAGATGTTCTGTTTCCAACTGTTCTTTTTGGGGACAAGGTAACTTTTGTCAAGCAAGTGCGATCATCGTTCAGCCTGATGCAGATGAAACTGGTCAAACTGAAAATGATTCATATACAGCTGCTGTTTTAACAAACGAGACGCTAGAAAGTCCTGTAGCAACGAGTGTAGAAACTTGTTGTCATACATTTAAGCCTAAATATTAAACAAAAAAAGCATGCGATTAATCGTATGCTTTTTACATTCCCCTCCAAAAATCATGCATAATAAAAAAGTACAAAATAACGAGAACGGCCGTCCCGCATAAGGTAATGCGCCGATATATACTCTTCTCTCCTTCCCTCGCTTTCACAAACGCCCAAATAAATCCGAAGAACAATATTAAATCAACATATGGAACATAAAAAGAAAAGACGAGAAACGCATATAAATACACGATAAATAAACAGGTCGTTACTAAAAAAACTTTAAACGCAAATTCACTTTTCATAATATAACCGCCCCCTATCTGTACTGTATTATATTCAGCAAAATATAATAGTTGCAGTTAAACTCCAAGTATAAATAAGCTACCGTCTATAAAACGGTAGCCATTACGGAACATTGTATTTCCGTTTATATATATTACTTAAAATTGAAGAAGGAATTTGCTCGTAACGAATTTTCTCTCCTGTTTCATCTATAATATACAAATTGTTTCCTATATAATATATTCCATCTTTTCGTTTTGAGTACACTGGATATCTTTCATTTGGCAATACCGTTTTCACTTTTGTTAACTGTCCATTTGGTTCTTGCCAATATATATCCGCGCGGTCTACTAGCGTAAGTACTCCAATTTGTTCTTCTTCTATTTTCCGACTATTCCAGCTCACAACGCGATAACCAAGCTTATTCGCTTCATATTCGGGGCTCGTATGAAAACGAGAAATGATTACTTTTGTTTGTAATTGTACTCTGTCATATAACCATTGTATATCCCTGTCATGCATGCGAATACAACCATTTGATTCCCTACTTCCAATCGTCCATTCCCGATTTGTCCCGTGAATCGCATATTCATTCTTATCTAGTCCAAGCCACCTCGTACCGAGAGGATTATTCGGTGCACCCCCAGGTATTTTTTTTCGATGGTATTCTTTATTTTTAAATTTAGTTATAATACAAAAGTTACCTTCAGGCGTAGGTGTACGATCTCTTCCAGTCGTTACTGGAAATGTTTTTGTATAATTTCCATTCTCAAAAAAAGACAACTGATTTGTCGTAAGATTCACTAATATTAAATGATCTGTATTAGCAAAAGCACTAACCGGTAGGATGAAAAATAATAGTATGACGAAACATAACTTTTTCAGCTATATCCCCCCTAGCGCTCACTATAATAAGTGGAATTAACATTACTTTGCTCTTATAAATGAAAACTATCCATTTACAATAACGCCCCCATTTACATGTATCATTTGTCCAGTAACATAAGAAGAATCACCAGACGCTAAATATACGTATGCCGGCGCTAACTCATATGGTTGACCAGGCCTTTGCATTGGGACATTGCTCCCAAACTGAGAGACTTTCTTCTCATCAAAGCTCGATGGAATAAGCGGTGTCCAAATCGGTCCTGGTGCAACACCATTTACCCGAATCCCTTTTTGCACTAACGATTGAGAAAGTGATCTTGTAAAAGCTACGATTGCTCCTTTCGTCGCGGAATAATCAATTAACGTTTCATTTCCTTCATATGCAACGATAGATGCCGTATTTATAATGACATCCCCTTTCTTCAAATGAGAAAGGGCTGCTTTCGCAACGTGAAAATAAGAAAAAATATTAATACGAAAAGTCTTTTCTAGCTGTTCTGCTGTAATATACTCTAGTCCTTGCTGCGGATATTGCTGCGCGACATTATTTACTAAAACCTGTAAACTACCTAGCTGCTGGACGGTCTCTTGAACAACATCTTTACAATGCTGTTCATCACTTAAATCACCCGGCAACAATACACACTTTACACCTTCTTTCTCAACATATTGCTTCGTCTCATTAGCATCTTCTTCCTCATCTAAATAAGCAATCGCAACATTTGCTCCTTCTTTTGCAAAAGCGATGGAAACTGCTCGTCCAATTCCGCTATCTCCCCCTGTAATTAATACATTCTTTCCTTTTAACTTTTCGCTACCTTTATAATTGGGATCTTCAAACTGTGGTAGAGGATTCATTAATGATTCAATACCAGGCTGCTTATTTTGATGTTGCGCAGGCATTGTTATAAAGTTTTTTTGCTGTGGCATAGCTGCTTTCAACTCCTTTTCCTTAGCATGTGCACAATAAAAAGCTGAAATTCACACATCGGTTTACGATTAATATTCGAATTTAAGACACAAAATATGAATTGTTATAAACTTTTTATGCAAAACTATTGCAAAATAGATAAAAAACGAATATTATATATAACTGTTGTGAAAATTATTCGTAAACAGAAAGGATGTTTATATGTTTAACCTTTCAAAACATAAAACTTCTATTAAAACTGAAATTATGGCAGGTATTATTACCTTCTTAACAATGGCATATATCATTGTCGTAAACCCTGTTATCCTTGGAGATGCAGGTGTTCCATTTGAACAAGCATTTACAGCAACAATTATTGCTGCTGTTGTCGGAACATTATTTATGGCAATCTTTACAAACTTACCAATCGCAATCGCGCCAGGTATGGGATTAAATGCTTACTTCTCTTACTCTGTTGTAAAAGCGCATGAAGGCATGACTTTCGCAATTGCATTCTCTGCTGTATTCGTAGCAGGTATGATTTTAATTTTGCTATCATTTACATCTTTCCGTACAAAATTAATGGAAGCAATTCCTGAAAACTTAAAACATGCAATTACTGCTGGTATCGGGTTATTTATCGCCTTTATCGGTTTACGATTAACTGGTATCGTTACAAAAAATGATGCAAACTTAGTTGGACTTGGTGATCTTCACTCTGCTCCAGTTCTACTAGCATTAGCTGGACTTGGAATTACTATTATCCTTATGTCTTTAAATGTAAATGGCGCACTATTTATCGGTATGCTATTAACTGGTATTATCGCTTTCTTCACAGGACAATTAACATTCTCAAACGGTGTTACATCAATGCCTGGATTACCAGAAGGAATTATCGTTTCAAATCCAATTACTGCTGTATCTGACGTAATTAACTACGGATTATACGGCGTTGTATTTTCATTCTTCCTTGTTACATTATTTGATACAACAGGTACATTACTTGGGGTAGCTCAACAAGGTGGATTTATGAAAGACGGAAAACTCCCAAAAGCTGGACGAGCTCTTCTATCTGACTCATTCTCAGCAACTATTGGTTCTATGTTCGGAACGACACCATCAACAGCTTACATTGAATCATCTGCTGGTGTTGCAGCTGGTGGTCGTACTGGTTTAACAACTGTTACAGTAGCTGTTCTATTCGCACTAGCAGCATTCTTCGGACCATTAGTAAGTGCTGTCTCTGGTGTATCAGCTATTACTGCTCCATCATTAATTATCGTTGGTAGTCTTATGATGGGTTCAGTTCGCCACATCGATTGGGACGCATTTGATGAAGCATTCCCAGCATTTTTAGTAATCTTAAGCATGCCTCTTACATCAAGTATCGCAACAGGTATCGCACTTGGATTTATTTCATATCCACTTATGAAAGTGGCAAAAGGTAAATTCCGTGCTGTTCACCCACTTGTATATGTATTTGGAATTTTGTTTGCTTATCAATTGATATTCTTACCACATTAAAAAAGTAGAGCATCGAAATCCGATGCTCTACTTTTCTTTTACAACAATCATTCAAACTATAAAGGCACCTCCAAAATATGAAGAAGGTTATAACCTTTTAATACTTCTCTTCTACCTTTAATTCTTTACTATACTTTTGAATGAAAACTGATGAAATAACCATTACTATACCCACACTAAAACCAATAAGTTGATCTATTAACATTTCATCATGAATAAACCAGCGAAGTAAAAATAAACATCATAATAAACCCAGTATGCCTAAGTCCTTTATAGACATTTTCCATATGTATCACCTCTTCACATAATATTACACCATACAACCATCGAGTAACCGTATCGTCCTCTGACAATATGCAGCTACCTTTTGATCATGTGTAACAACTAGCACTGTTTTTCCTTCTTTATTAATCTCTTGTAAAATACTCATAATTTTCTCCCCATTTTCTTGATCAAGAGCACCAGTCGGTTCATCAGCAAGTATAATTTTTGTATCTTGTGCTAAAGCCCTTGCTATTGCTGTTCTTTGCTGTTCTCCTCCTGATAACTCGTAAGGATATTTGTTAATATGCCTCTCAAGCCCTACCATTTTCAGCATTTCTTTTGATATTTGCATACGTTTCTTATGAGAAATTCTTCTATATATAAGCGGAAGCATTACATTTTCAACAACTGTATAATCATCTAATAGCGAAAAGTTCTGAAACACAAATCCAACTTCCGTGTTTCTATACTTATGATAATTTGACTTGAATGTACTCGTATCCATTCCATCTAAAAAATACTTTCCAGTAGAGGGGCTATCAATTAAGCCAATAATGTTAAGCAAGGTTGATTTCCCAGAACCAGATGGTCCCATAATGGCTATCATTTCGCCTTTTTCTATTGTAAGATTAATATCTTGTAAAGCACTAAAATTACTCTTTCCGTATCCCTTAGCCACATTTGCGAGCTGAATCATCTATAACACCTCTTTCATATATGTATTTTTTATTTTTAGTACATTGAAATAAATGATTGCATATATAACGAGGATCATTACAAGTGATAAAGCACCTATAACAACCAATGATTCTATAGAGACTTTTAACGTTCCAAAGAAAGATACTATACTATTTTCTAGCCCTTTCTGAATTTCAATTACTCCGCTATTCTCCCATTGAAAATACATTATGCCTATACATATCGCTAAAACGAATAGCAACATATACTCAATAATAAATGGAAGACATATTTGAAAAGTGCTTGCACCTAACGCTGATCTAATAGAAATATTTTTACGCTCCATATAAAGTGCTGCCATTGATGTTAATACAATAGATAGAAATGAAAAAAATAAGACTGTACCGCTTAATAATAAGGGGTATGACATATTATCAATACCTTGTTTTTCGTTTTCTAACAATTTATTCGGATTTGTAGCATAATACGAATAACCCTTACCTTCTGTTACCTTTAATACTTTCTTTTGAAGTTCATTTATATTTATCTTATCATTTGTTTCTATAATTAACCCATTGTATAAAAGTTCTACACTATAGAACTCTATTTCTTCTGTTCCAATTGGTAAAATCGCCATGTCATCTAATAATGTAATACGATTATCCGATATTTCACCACTTCGAGGATATGTAAATGGTGAATTTTTTTCTAAAAAACCAATTACTTTTAGCTTCATTTTTCCAGATGGTATAACATCACCAATAGATACCTTTTCTATATAAT
>NZ_JBEUTW010000277.1:0-5627 GCF_040492675.1 Bacillus sp. AP50 | reverse complement strand
ACGCTATTCTTCATGGTTTTTCTGATATAGGGTGGGAGAAGTCTTTTGTCGTTTCTTATAATGATAATAATGAAATTGTAGGTGTATTAGGATTTGATATAGATAAGGTAAGCGAAAGTGCGGAGATTTGGGGGCCTTTTATTATAGCTTCGAATTGGGGAGAGATTGCTTTAAGTATGTGGAAGAAACTTATCGAGAAAATTCCACTTCATATTCAAAAGTTTCATGGATTTTATCACGTGAAAAATAGTAATGGCATCGACTTTATGAAATATTTACAAGCTAAAAAACAAGAGAAACATAGCGTTTTAATTTTAAAGAAAACTAATGTGGAGCAATGTACAATAAATCAAGTAGAGGAAGCATCTCAACAAGTATTTGAGCAGTTTATTGTTTTACATAATAATATTTTTCCTAATACATATTATGAAGGAAATGAAATCATTGAACGTTTAAGTGATACGAATAAATTATTTGTAAGTATGAAGAATGGTAAGTTAGAAGGTTATGTATATGTTGAAGTAAATCCGGAGTTTCATGAAGCGAATATTGAATTTATTGCAACCGCTGAAAATAGTAGAAGAAAAGGTGTCGGAGAGCGGATATTACAAGGGGCAATTCAGTATATTTTCTCCTTCCAAGGGATGAGAGAGATAGTACTATGTTTGAATACGAATAATGATCGTGCGATGAAATTGTACAAGAAAGTAGGTTTTGAGGAAAAAGCATGTTTACAACACTATATAATAGAGTGAAAAACCCATTCATATGAAAATGATATTTCATATGAATGGGTTTTATTACGGATTTAGAAGTGATTTGAGGCGCCAATCGTTACATAACCTTTTTTATTTTTTTCGGCACTTCTTTCGTTTGCAAATTAACATCTTCTTTTCGTAGCTCTTTAAAGAGTGAAGTAACCATAAGAACGACTACAATAGAAAATGGTAGCGCAGCAATTATAGCTGCGATTTGTAGTGCATTTAATCCTCCAGCTTGTAATAAAATAGCGGCAATTATCGCGATTGTTAATCCCCATATAAGTTTTAAACTATTTTTCGGTGATAAACTTCCGTTACTCGTTTGCATGGAAACAACAAATGTTGCTGAATCGGCAGAAGTAACGAAAAATGTGGCTACTAAAATTAACCCGATAATCGTTAAAAATGTAGAGAATGGTAGATGTGAAATAACAGCAAATAATCCAATCTCTGTACCATTTTTTGCAATTTCATCAGCTATTCCAAGCGATTGGAACATTTCCATATGGATTGCGGTACCACCAAATACTGCAAACCAAAATGTACAGATAAGAGTCGGGACTAATACAACTCCAAAAATAAATTCTCTTATTGTGCGCCCTTTAGAAATACGAGCGATGAATGTACCGACGAATGGAGACCAAGAAATCCACCATCCCCAATAGAAAATAGTCCAGTTTTCAATCCAAGAAGAAGATTTTTCATTAAATGCTCCTAAATTTAATCCCATACTAGGCAAAGCTCCAATATAAGAACCGAGTGTAGATGTGAAATATTTCATAATAAATACGGTTGGCCCTAAAAATAAAAAGGAGACGAGTAAAATACCTGCAAGAGAGAAATTTAAGTTACTCAAATATTTAATCCCACGATCTAAGCCAGTTTGTGCACTCGTTAAATATAAAACGGCGAAGATGGCGATAAGTACGAGCTGTGTAAGTAAAGTGTTATGAATAGAAGGGAATAAATAGCTTAATCCTCCAGCAATTTGTTGAGCACCAATCCCAACAGATGGCACAATGCCAAATACTGTGGCTAAAACAGCTAGAATATCAACTGTTTTTCCGATACGAGAATTTTTCGATCGATTAAATAATGGAGTAACTGTAGCCCCGATAGTGCTACCTTTTTGTTTGCGGAATGTGAAATATGCAATTGTTAAAGCAACCATTGCGTATAGTGACCACGGAAAGAGTCCCCAGTGGAAAAATGAATATTGCATAGCGAGTTTGGCACTTTCCTCTGTCCCCGCTTTTCCTGTTAATGGATCTGTAAAATGTGAAATCGGTTCAGCGATTCCATAAAAGAGGAGTCCAATTCCCATTCCTGCCCCAAACAACATGGATAGCCAAGATGGATAATTATATTTTGGCTTTTCTCCATCTTTACCAAGACGAATAGAACCGTACTTAGAAAATGCTAAATAAACAGCCAAAATAATCATTGTAGTCATAAGTAGAGAGTAAAACCACCCAAATTTATTGAGGATAAATGAGTTTAAAGAAGATGTAACACTTTGTAAATCGTAGCCTTGTATCCAACTTGCTGGGGTAATTCCCCATATAATGAATAATGTTGTTAGCAAGAAGGAGATATAAAATACACTGTTTTCTTTTTTTATCATAGAATCCCACCCTTATTTAATAAAGTTAACAATTATAATAATCATAACAATTAAGTTTTTAATTGTCAAAAAATTACCTTTTTATAATGTGAAAGGATGCAATTTGTTTTAGGGAGGTAAAGAGCAATGTGTTCACGATATGTACAAATTATAGGAAGAAATAATATGAAATATTGCATTTTATATTGTTACATCCAGATTTTATGTTAAATTCTTGAATGGAATATTAAAATAGGGGGCAAGGATATGAACAAGAAATCAAAGATCAATAAAGTGATGCTTAGCATTAGTACAATGGCTTTATCGTTAGGCGCACTTCAAACTCATGCAGCAGCGGAAGAAAAAGTACCGTATAACGTGTTGAAAACGAAACCGGTTGGAATTGAAAAGTCGGTAGATGAAGTTGGACATATTTCAAAAGTTGATGAAACTTTATCATTTCAAGAACGTTTAAAAGTAGGAGATTTTTCACAGCGACCAGCATCTATTACGAAGAAAACTGCAGTAAAGCAAGTTAAAGAAAGCTATTCAATGGCTGATTTAAACAAAATGAATGATCGAGAATTAGTTGAAACGTTAGGCAGTATTAAGTGGCACCAAATTACAGACTTATTCCAGTTTAATGAAGATGCAAAGGCTTTTTATAAAGATAAAGGAAAAATGCAAGTCATTATAGATGAATTAGCTCATAGAGGTAGTACATTTACAAAAGATGATTCAAAAGGAATTCAAACGTTTACTGAAGTGCTGCGTTCAGCTTTTTATCTTGCATTTTATAATAGTGAATTAAGCGACTTAAATGAAAGAAGCTTCCAGGATAAATGTTTACCTGCTTTAAAAGCAATCGCAAACAATCCAAACTTTAAGCTTGGTACAGTTGAACAAGATACAGTCGTATCTGCATACGGTAAATTAATTAGTAATGCTTCAAGCGATGTTGAAACGGTTCAATACGCATCGAATATTTTAAAGCAATACAATGATAATTATACTACTTATGTAAATGATCGAATGAAGGGACAAGCAATATACGATATCATGCAAGGTATTGACTATGATATACAGTCGTACTTAACTGAAGCTCGTAAAGAAGCGAATGAAACGATGTGGTATGGAAAAGTAGATGGGTTTATTAATGAAATAAATCGTATTGCTCTTCTAAATGAAGTAACGCCAGAAAATAAATGGCTTGTTAATAATGGCATTTATTTTGCTAGCCGTTTAGGGAAGTTTCATAGTAATCCAAATAAAGGATTAGAGGTTGTTACACAAGCAATGCATATGTACCCGCGCTTAAGTGAACCGTATTTTGTTGCGGTAGAACAAATTACAACAAATTATAATGGTAAAGATTATAGCGGGAATACAGTAGATTTAGAGAAAATACGTAAAGAAGGAAAAGAGCAATACTTACCAAAAACGTATACATTCGACGATGGATCAATTGTGTTCAAAACAGGAGATAAAGTATCAGAAGAAAAAATTAAGAGACTATATTGGGCTGCGAAGGAAGTAAAGGCACAGTATCACCGTGTAATTGGAAATGACAAAGCGTTAGAGCCAGGAAATGCGGATGATGTATTAACGATCGTAATTTATAATAGTCCAGATGAATATCAGTTAAATAGACAATTGTATGGATATGAAACAAACAACGGTGGAATTTATATTGAAGAGACAGGTACATTCTTTACATATGAGCGTACACCAGAGCAAAGTATTTATAGTTTAGAAGAGTTATTCCGTCATGAATTTACTCATTATCTGCAAGGGAGATATGAAGTTCCTGGTTTATTTGGAAGAGGAGATATGTATCAAAATGAAAGGCTAACTTGGTTCCAAGAAGGAAATGCAGAGTTTTTCGCAGGATCTACTCGTACGAATAACGTTGTACCAAGAAAGAGTATAATTAGCGGATTATCATCTGATCCTGCAAGCCGTTATACAGCAGAGCGTACACTATTTGCTAAATACGGTTCTTGGGATTTCTATAATTACTCGTTCGCATTGCAGTCTTACTTATATACGCATCAGTTTGAAACATTTGATAAAATTCAAGATTTGATTCGTGCGAATGACGTGAAAAATTATGATGCATATCGTGAAAATCTAAGTAAAGATCCTAAGTTAAATAAAGAGTATCAAGAGTATATGCAGCAGTTAATTGATAATCAAGATAAATATAATGTACCGGAAGTAGCAGATGATTATTTAGCTGAACATGCACCGAAATCGTTAACTGAAGTGAAAAAAGAAATTAGTGATACGTTGCCTATGAAAGATACAAAAATGACAAAACATAATTCTCAATTCTTTAATACATTTACATTAGAAGGTACGTATACAGGTAGTGTCACAAAAGGTGAATCAGAAGATTGGAAAGCAATGAGTAAAAGAGTAAATGAATCTTTAGAACAATTGGCGCAAAAAGAATGGAGTGGCTACAAAACTGTTACAGCATACTTCGTCAATTATCGTGTGAATAGTTCAAATGAATTTGAATATGATGTAGTCTTCCATGGAATCGCAAAAGATGATGGAGAAAATAAAGCTCCAACGGTTAATATAAATGGCCCTTATAGCGGTCTTGTAAAAGAGGGAATTCAATTTAAAAGTGATGGCTCAAACGATGAAGATGGAAAAATTGTTTCTTATTTATGGGAATTTGGAGATGGAAGCACAAGTGCAGAAGTGAATCCAGTACATGTATATGAAAGAGAAGGTTCTTATAAAGTATCGTTAAGAGTAAAAGATGATAAAGGCAAAGAGAGCAGAAGCGAAACAACTGTTACGATTAAAGATGGAAGTTTAACAGAATCAGAACCAAATAATCGTCTAGAAGAAGCAAATCGTATCGGGCTAAATAGTACGATAAAAGGCAGTCTTATTGGCGGGGACCACACTGATGTTTATACATTTAATGTAGCATCAGCGAAAGATATCGACATTTCTGTTTTAAATGAGTATGGAATTGGGATGACATGGGTACTTCACCATGAATCAGATATGCAAAATTATGCAGCTTACGGTCAAGCCAATAGGAATCATATAGAAGCGAAATTTAATGCAAAACCAGGCAAGTATTACTTGTATGTATATAAATATGATAATGGCGATGGAACGTACTCATTATCAGTAAAGTGAACTTTAATCAGTGGGAGTCTTACTGCCCGTTAACGCGGGGGAAAATAAGTGCTTTTCCAATGTATGTTTAACTTTACTTTTTGTGGAAAATAGTATAT
>NZ_JBEUTW010000276.1:0-4123 GCF_040492675.1 Bacillus sp. AP50 | reverse complement strand
TAGTTGTATTGTTTATTTTATTAATCATTGTTGGAGCTTCTTGCTTCTGCTAAAAAACTATTGGAAAAGACACTCTTATATGGGTGTCTTTTCTTTGTAATAAAAAGCTCTCTAGAAAAGAAAGTTTTGAGGCTTTTACATTCAAATCATCCAAATTAGTTATTTACACAGCACTTTATTTCTTCTCATCCCTCATACTGTAATAGCCCAAATTAATAATAATCAGGAAATACCCACCCATAATTCCAGCTGCAAATGTCCACATGTACTCACGGTGTTCAATTTCATACATAATAATCGCACCGAGTATGGCGGCTGCAAACCGATTCATCATGCCGAGCATTGGTGCTTTTTCTTTTTTTACGATGCTATTTCCGAACTTTTCGATACGCCTTCCTAAAATCCAGGCGCAGTACATACTCACTAAAAGGCCGATGCTTATCCCTACAAACTGGGCTGGAAAAGGTGTCAGCAACCATCCCAATAACATCACGCCTAATAAACAATATATTTGTATGTTGAATGATCTTAATGCCATACGAATCATATTATGCTCCTTATCTTTCCTATTAATCCCATCTTTCGGACTTCAAGCTTTCCGATATATCTTTTTTAAAATGAGGGAATTTGATTTTGCTCACCATTAAATAAGCGAGTACGCATGTGCCAAATGCCACGGAAACTGGGTTATTTAGGAGGCATAAAATGAGGAGACACATTGCCGCAAATGGAATGGGCATTCCGATGAATGTTGGGAGTTTGCTTTGTTGCGTGTTAAATCTAGCAAGCCGCAGCATTCCGCAAATACTATAAGCGAGCGCACATATCATCCCGATAAACTGCAAATCTTTTAAAGCGACACTATAGGCAAGAATAGATGGTGCCACACCGAAGGTCACTAAATCCGCAAATGAGTCTAACTCTCCGCCTATTTCCGAAGCAGCATCTAGTTTCCGAGCGACCATACCATCAAACAGATCAAATACCATACCTGTAATAATGAACATAACTGCACCATGCATATCGTGAACGAAAACAGCGTGAATAGCCAAAAGCCCACACACAAAATTTGCTATCGTAATCATATTTGGTATGTAACTCATCACACGCTTCTCCTCCTTTCTACTAATTGCTTCATCTTCATTCTTACTCATTAGACTCAAGATCCTTCTGCTTTTCTTCCAATATCACTTTATTTATTTTCGTTAACGTATCAGTCATTTGCTGCAACGCTCCAATATCAATTTTCGAGAAATATTTCTCGATCAATACATCATCTAACTCAGACAATCTTTCGATATATTTACTACCGTTTGGACCGATCGTAAGGAAATACTCCCTTTTATTGTTAGGATTCACTTGTTTCGAAATCATCTGTTGCTTTTCCAATTTCGATAAAACTTGGCTCACAGCACTTTTCGTTATATTAAACGTACTCGCAATGTTATTTGCTGTCGTGTTTTCATTTAAATGAATATGAAATAACATGCTCTCTTGCTGCCCAGTAAGACCGAACTCATCCTTTAAATCTTGAAATAGTAAAATATAGAGTTCCGTATAGGCTCGATTCATTTCATTAATTACTTCTTTATACGTTCTAGTCATAGCATCCTCCATGCTTTTATTTCGTTTTGCTTAATAGTTAAGTTTACTTAACTTAACTATATTATACCGTTATGTTTGTGTAAAGGGAAATATAACTCTACACTTTACTCACAATGATACAAAAAAGAAGACACTCTTCTAAAACATGTTTAGTCGCTTCTGTCTCACTGCTTTCCTCATCCAAATACTTGGCAAGTCATTCTGAATAATCAAAAAGAAAATCAACAAAATTCCATATAGACCCATTACTGGTTAAAATGTTATAATGGAATTACCCTACATAGTTACTCATAGCCAGACTGAGGAACTAGCGTCTTATTAAGTAATGCGCATAACTAAAATAAAAAAGACACTTTACGGTGTCTTTTTTATTTATATTCCTAGGAATTATCTCTTTTATAAACAGACTCTATCAAACAGTAAAGGAGACTAACAGATGGAACATCCTGTTGCAAGAGAATTACGTTTTATACGGGTATGTCTTATCATTTTGATTATTGTCATTGCGTTTTGGGACCGGGAGAAAACTGTAGAAATTACTGATCACGGTAGCGATCCTATCTTAAACACCAGCAATATGACCCAAGTTGGTGAGAATACATTTGCATACAAAGACGAATCAAATCAAATTAAAATATTTAAGTTTAATCCAGATACAAATGAAATATCACTTATTAAAGAGTTTCGTGCTGAGGAATATTACTCAGATACAGCTAAATAAAGTAATATTGACCACAAAAGTATAATGACCACAGCCTTTAGCCATAATTACGACTAAAGGCTTTTTGTATGTAAGTAAATGAAAAAGGAGCTAATTTTATGGAACATAATAAAAATGGAATACTTGCTTTAATTGTTTTATTTTTAGGATTAGTGTTTTTTGTTAGTGGAATGGTTTATCATTTATGGGGCTCATTTTAATTTCAACTTTTAGACGGATAAATAACTCGAATCAGAGAAACGCACAATATTTTCCCTTTTCCTTCCAAAATTAATATAATAAGATATAAAATGTAATACATATAAAGACAAATATATAGCACTCATTAAAGTGCTTCTATTTTGGAAGGAAGAAACGATGAATAAAAAGTTATTAGCCTCATTATTATGTAGCACATTCTTGTTTGGAGTATCAGCTTGCGGTTCACATGATGCACCTGCGAAAAATGAGCAGGCGACTTCTAAAAAAACAGAGAATGACAAACTTAGCAGCAAGGATTCGCAAAAAGAACTTCCTACCAATGTAGATTCCTCTGATGTATACATGTCAATGGGATCTGCCGAGTCATTAGATGTTATAGGGACTGGAGAAGTTAAAGCACAAGGTGTCTTTAAAGTATTAGACATCGCAGTTTATAATCGTAAAGAAGAACCCATTACACTAGATATTAACAACTTTAAATTAATTGATGGATTTGGAAGAGAATATCACATTTCTAATGAATATCAATCCGTACTTAAAGCTGCAAATACGTCTACATTTAAATTTGGTATTGTTAACCCTGATGAACATTCGGACGGAAACATTGTATTCGATGTACCGAAAAACACGCGAGGATTAACTTTAAAATTTAATAATGATAAGTTAGATAAAGAGCTCCAATTAAAAGTGGAATTGGAATAGGCAAAATAAATACGTCTCCCTTAACATTCTCTACTAACATAAAAAAGTACAGTCTTTTCTACAGCAGACTGTACTTTTTCATTTATCATTTCACATAACATTCCCTAATTTTTTTGACTAGATGCTCTCCAATCACGAAAAGATGTTGGGCGTCCAGAAAAAGCTCTTTGCTTTGTAACAGATGGTTTTTCTTCAGGAGTCATTGTTTTTTCTTTAAGCGTCGCTGGTTTTTCTTTAAGCGTCACTGATTTTTCCTCAAGAATAGTCACAGCTGTTTGCATTTTCTCTAACTGTTCTTTCAGCAATTGTTGTTCAATCTTTAAATCCGTAAGTAAACGTAAAATCATCTCAGAATTAGCCATAAGATCCTCCTTCCCCCAATACACAGAATAAAATACAATATGTAGAAGGCGAGATACCGGTGACAAAAATAAGGTCGTCAACTCTTTTTAACTTCTAAAATCCTTTTATTTTTTTAAGGACCTGCTCCATTCATCCTTAAAAACATAAAGTAAATTAAATCCATTAATAAATGGTCTTTATGGAAGGAGGAGTTAATATGGGCTATGGCGGTAGTTGTGGTGGAGGCTGTGGTTTCGGCGGCGGATTTGCCTTACTTGTTGTGCTCTTCATCTTATTAATCATCGTTGGCGCTAGCTGTTGGGGCGGCGGATTCGGCTGCTAAGGAGAGGCACTCTTGAGAGTGTCTTTTTTTTAATATGTGGCTCGTATACATATTGCTCAAAATTTCCGTTCTAGAAGTATTATAATATTAGCTTAACATGTCAGTTCCCCCTAATTAATAGGTGGTTCTAGCCTATAGAATTCTTTTAAATATAAAATGAAACTATATTTCTCAATGAATAAAACAATTTAACATGGTAAAATAATATT
>NZ_JBEUTW010000275.1:0-6309 GCF_040492675.1 Bacillus sp. AP50 | reverse complement strand
TATGGGGGGATTTTGATTTTTTAGGTTGATAGCGATGGGGTCACCATATCAAAAAAAGATAATTGTGCGTTTAGACATATTTTTCAGCCACTTCCTGTTCGTTAAGGAACTCATTATTTTTTTACAGTTTTTTATTAAGAAATTCTAAATAACTAATTATAATAGGTGAAGAAAACGATCAATAGTTGGGGTACGGAAAGGATTCGGATTTACATTCTTTCTCAATACATATCATGGATAAATAAAGTAAAATATGGGTTGGGGCTATGTCTCATGTTGTGTTAATCCTAACAATAACTAAGGGTACATAATATGCTTTCATACCTTTGAATAATTTTGTTATAGAAGGGATGGAGATTTAACTGGCTCAAATTGTTGGTATTGATAGATACCTTTGTACTGGGGCTTTAATCTATATGCGTGAGGGCCTTTCCCTAAGTCTTTTCAGGAAGTAAGGATCAGTAAGCAAACACTTATACAATATGAATAGAGGAGAGGAATGCCTTATGAAAATACGTATTCAAATTACATGTGCAAGTCTGGCCCTTGTAATAGCTGGAAGTTCCCTGTTATATACAACACCAACCTCAATTGTAAAAGCAGAGCCTACTCAAAATGTATCTAGTTCGTTACAAACAAATACTCAACGAGATCGTACTTCCGTCAAGCAAGCAATGCGGGATACATTGCAACTTGGATACCCGGGGATACTTGCTAAAACTTCTGAGGGTGGAAAAACGTGGGGATATGTCGCTGGAATAGCGGATCTGAGAACTAAGAAACCAATGAAAACAGATTTTCGCTTTCGCATTGGGAGTGTGACGAAGACGTTCACCGCAACAGTTGTACTTCAATTAGTTGGAGAGAATCGCCTGAAGCTAGACGACTACATCGAAAAATGGTTACCTGGTGTCATTCAAGGAAATGGATATGATGGTAACAAGATTACTATCCGGCACATATTGAACCATACAAGTGGTATCGCTGAATACTCAAGGTCAAAAGACGCTGATTTTACGGATACAAAAAAATCGTATACGGCTGAAGAGTTAGTGAAGATGGGGGTTTCTCTGCCTCCAGACTTTGCTCCAGGAAAGGGCTGGTCTTATTCAAACACAGGATACGTATTACTGGGCATTCTTATTGAAAAAGTAACTGGAAACAGCTATGCGGAAGAGGTTGAAAATCGAATTATTGAACCACTTGAATTGTCGAATACATTCCTACCAGGCAACTCAAGTGTTATTCCAGGCACTAACCATGCCCGTGGATATGTCCAACCAGACGGAGCAAGTGAGCTAAAAGACGTTACTTATTATAACCCAAGTGCAGGTAGCTCTGCTGGAGATATGATTTCTACTGCTGACGACTTAAACAAATTCTTCTCTTACTTGCTCGGTGGCAAATTACTGAAGGAACAGCAACTAAAACAAATGCTTACTACAGTTCCTACAGGAAAAGAAGGAATCGATGGATATGGTCTTGGAATCTATGAAACTAAGCTGCCAAGCGGTGTCTCGATATGGGGACACTCAGGTGGCATTCTAGGGTTTACAACTCTAGTTGGAGGTACACTTGGAGGCAATCATACGTTGGTCGTCAATTGGAATAGTTTGGGTAGAACTGGCAGTCCTAATCCTTTTAAAAATATTTTACTTGCTGAATTTAGCAAGTAGGAAAAAAGGAAAAATTTATCGTAGTTTTCATAGTTAAAAATATACTTTTCTGTTTCAAAAGCCCCAACTTATTTTCAAAAAAATAAGTTGGGGCTTTTTTGTTTTGGTGGCGTTTATTCTTCTTAAGTTGACGGCCATGTAAGGTGACCCCCTATTATAAATAGTATGACATTAATTTTTCTATTTATTTATATAATGTATAATTGCATTATGTAAAAATTCAGCTAAGTCTTCATTACTAAATTGATTTATGTAATTTTTAAATCGATTATCAAATTTATACGCATTTGCAATACATGTCAACATTTCAGAATCACATACAATAGATTGTTCGAGATAACTTTTCCACTCTACAATTAATTGCTGTACTTCATCGGAAGTAGGTGATCGATTAATATAGGAAGCAATTTTTCTAAACACTCTTTCCATTTTTTGTTCGAATTCATGAAATAAGTTCGCTTTTTCATTAGGAGAGAGATTTTTCAATTTCTCCTCAAATTCTTTGTATTTTTCTGTTTCCCCATAGATGTATTTCGCTTCATGAGTATATTGTTCTTGTAATGGTAAAATGGATGAATTATTAAAAATATTTAAGTTGTAGATATCCTTTCCTGATACATACTCATCTACCGCAGTAATAACTGCTTCTAAACGTTGTTTTTTTAACAATAAAGTTTGGTTATGCTTCTTTAATAATTGTTGCTGTTCTTCTCTCGTAAGCTTCAATACATCCGCAATTTCCTTTAGAGAAAATTCCATTTCCTTAAAAAATAGTATCATTTGAAGTCTTGCTAAACTGTTCTTATCATAGAGTCGATAACCATTTTCTGTTAAGTAAATTGGCTTTAATAGATTTATTTTATCATAATATTGTAAGGTTCTTTTGGTTATGCCTGTAATTTGGACAATATCTTTAACCGTTAATAATTGTTTCTTCATCCCAAAATCCTTTTATTTCATCTAGTATTAAATTGGCAGGAATTATTGTGGCTTCAAAGATGTTTTTTCCTGTTTTCTCTAAATAGTATTTGATTAAATAGTATCCACAGGCATAACCAGCAGCATAAGGCATATCGACTGGTATATAGTTTTGAAGTTTTGCTAATTCATCACCATAAAGATACGGTGCAATTTTATCAAATCCTGTTAATTGTAATTGTTCCTTGAGCACGGGTTTAATACATCTATTAAGCATTTCCATAGTTGTTTTCGATACCCAAGGACCGAGTAGATCTTCCCCAAAAATAGAAGTAGCAAAGTTTTCTGCTAAACCCTCACTAACAATTAATTCACCTAAAGTAACCGTATGGTCCCACTGAATAAATTGATATCGAACATTATGATTACATTCATGTGCTAAAGCAGCCTTCATTCGAGGTATTGTGTATTCATTTGGCACAAATGTACACAAAATATAGCCAGGGATACCTCCATCACCACTATATCCTTCATTTAACATTAATGAAGAGCTATTTGGATCCCCTAATAGAATCGTGAATAAGTAATCAGATACACGAAGGTTCACATCATGCGCTCTAAATAAATGAAGGCTTTTCCTAACAGCTTCTTTACACTCAGACCAAAAAGAATCAGAGGAAATCAATTCTAATTCTGGTGTAATCTCATTTGTAATCTGATTAGGAGAAATGCTCATTATATTATTCAATGTAATAACATCAAAGCCATTTTGCTCCTCAGCTTTAAAAGGAACATATTGAATTTCCCATTTCCCCATAAACGGAGCTAACATTTCTTGTCTGTATAATTCAACCTTTTCCTCTTTTGGAGCTTGTAAAATTTTTCGATATATTTGATCTGACCGTAATGATTTTATATTCATTTCTTTCACTCCTTATTTAATATAGTTAAAATTATGCACTATGACGTTACGTTATAGTCAAGTGGGTTAACTAAAAATATAGCAAGAGAATGGGATTATATGTTTTTTGAAATATATTAATAGGACACTTTCATTTGTAATTACCTTAGCTTAGTTTGGATGTTGAACGTATTTGAAAATGTCTCCAAAGCCGAATTTTAAACAACCTTATTGGGGCCCACCACACATCCATTAAGCTATGCTATTGAAATACCCCCTTGCTATCAAGTTAAAAAATCTGTTGTTCTCCAAAACGATAAAAATAAACTTTGGTTCTATAAAAACACAAAATTTTCATTTAGGGGGGACTTAAAAATGTTAGATTGATAGCCATGGGGTCCCGCCACATCGCTATCAAGCTAAGCTTATGCAAAGTCAATTTTAGGCGAGATTGTTTCTTTTTTCTAAAGGGCAAGTGTAGGTGATTGAAAGATTTGCATACGAAATAAACCCTAACGGGTTTCACTTTTTTGAATTAAGCGGCTTGATTATCAGAAATGGTACAATTGTAAACGACACCTAATATATCAAAGACCGTTTTTTTCTCATATCGATGAGATTTCCGCCCGTTTTGCTGTAGGAGATTGAACAGGCGAAGTAACACCTTTGATAGCTCTTGGGTGTTTTTTTGTATAGTTTGGAATAGAAGAAGAAAATAGTCTTTAATCATATATATAGCTTTATACTCACTAAGCTCTCGTTTTTTCTTCATGAGGAGCAATTGGCGCATTTGAAACATGATAGAAGAACAGAGTAGAATGGCAATCAATTGACCATATAAATGACACTCCAATCGTTCTGGTTTTATCTTTTTACAATGATGAATTTGAAAGAATGACTTCCACGTTTTAAATAAAATTTCGATTTGCCAACGCAAAGAATACCAATCATGTACCTGTCCCATCGGGACAATATCTGTAGGGGTGTTTGTCATATACACATTGATACCACTGAGTCGTTTACTACGAGGAGAATACTTCATTCCTTTCTTTTTTTCTCTTACAGTTTGATCTTGTAATCGTTTTTTTTGTTGTTCTTTTGTTAGTCGATGAACAATTACACGAGTTGGGATTTTATCAGTCATTCCTACATAAGCATCGGATATTTCACATGTTTGTCCTGGCTGAAGAGAGTTCATTAAAACTTCCATATCTATTTGTATATACTCTGTACCTTTCTTGATTTTTCCATCTTGAAAATAATCAGGGGTGGGATTTTTTTGATGAATACGTGTATTCGACTTAACACGAGAGATATAGTAAGCCTTTTTATCGTGTATATGTTGTAGATCTTTCAAATGAAAATAACCTAAGTCTCGAATACATAAATCATTTGCAGTTACAGTTGGGACACACAGAGATCCGTAGGTTCGATCATGTTGTTTACCTGGACCTGTATGAATATGAAGGAACTGTCCACTTAATAAATCATACTCAAGCTGAATCTTTACTCCCGCTGTATGGCTGCATCCTCCTGCACCTGGATAAACAGATGAAAATACATCGGGAAGTTGAAATGCAGTTGAATCTAGGATACGAATACGCTTGAAAATAGAAGTGTATGGAGAAAAGAGCAGCTTAGTTGAAGATAACTTTTGGTTGAGAAGTTCGGCTAACACTTGTTGTAGAAATTGCACGGCTGTGGCATTAAATCGTTGATTCAGTCCTTCAGGACTGATGAGCACTTCTGTTGATGCTTCTAAACAGCTACATAACTGAACTAAAGAGGTTTTAGCGACATTTTGATTAATCCATACACATAAAGCTACCAAATCTTTTGCTTGGTACTTACTAGTTCGTTGTACAAAACCAACATCTCTAGCAAGATTTCGTAAGAAATTTGGAGATAAGAAGTTTTGAATTTCTTGAGCGAATAGTTGTAATTCATCAGATACCTTTATGGATAGTGCAAAACCCTATCTTTATAGCAATGTGGTGATACCTCATATAGTCGTTTAATAATTATTCTTGTTACCTTTATATAATCCTCTTTAGCGGAAGTAATAATCTCATTGATGTAATAACATTATTTATAAAGATCTTATATGTTTTCTAATATCTGATGCCACACTACTAGGATCATCAGTTTCAAAGATGACATATTTGTATTTTTTATGCCCATCTAATTCAATTATTACAAGAGGTACTCGGTTTTCATAAGAAAGGAAGTACCATTCATCAGCGTATTTAAAGCTACCCTCAAAAATATTAAGAGAAGAAATTGATGTTCCAGGCATGCGAAGCATCCATTGAGGAGCGTCAAAATTGTCAACATAAACACTCTTAATCCTGTTATAAGGAATATTTAACTTTAGTTTTAATGCAAATAACCCTGTTACTCCATTTAGTTTCAGAATTATACCTTCATCATCAAAATGCACTTCTCTTCCCATGATTCTCCTCCTAACATTTATAAATCGTTTTCTATTTTCTAAATTATACCATGTTTATTTCAGAGAATAACTGCATATTCCAGTTGTATGCTTTGTTCATACGAGATTTACATAATCCATCATTATCAGTAGTGGAAAAAAAGCTCACTCCTTATCTTTTTTCAAATAAGAAGCTAACTTTGTCGTTTTGGGGGTGACTTGAAATCTTAGGATGATAGCGATGTGGTGCTACGTGGGGATTCTACGACAAAAGTAGTAGGATTTCTACTTGAATTTCATCTTTTAGATTGATTCATTTAGCTATTTCTTTTAATAAAATAGTGATTAGATATATTGAACTTAAAAGATATAAAATGATATTG
>NZ_JBEUTW010000274.1:0-9073 GCF_040492675.1 Bacillus sp. AP50 | reverse complement strand
ATACTAAAATGATACACTATAATCTACGTTATTTTTGAAATGAATAGAGGGATTTGTGTGATAGATAAAATTAAAAATGCTGTAGAGGATATGTACGAAGATGAGGCTAAAGATTTACTTCAAAGTATTCTCATACAGTTAAACTTATTAGAAGAAAACTACAGTGAAGATACAATTAAAAATTTGATGGATATTCCGAAACAATTAACGAGTAATCCTACTTATAAAAGGAATGTAAAAGAAAGTACGCACGTACATATTGCTTTTGATGATTCAACGGCTGGTTGCTTAAAATATATGTTAAGTCAAGAAGAATTATTTGAAGAGAGTGTTGTTGCTTTTTCGGAATTCTTTTCAATTGGACCGATATATAGGTTGCATACGAATGAGGGGCAACTAGCAAGACAGAAGTGGTTAATAAATAACTTAACTGCTTATGATAGTTATTTTGAAGAAGAATATTTATCAAGATTTATAGCAACTATAGAAGAACTACATACTATTCCTGTTGAAACGCCTATTACAATTTGGAAGGCTGATAATGCACATGAACATGTAGGCCTAAGTTTTGTAATGGCACAATTAAAGGATAAGAAAAACATTCGAGTTATTAATACGTCTGAAGCAAGTAGAGAAATATTAAAACAAGAGTATGATATTCGTGGAACGGGAGAATTACCACCTGAAAGTTTAGCTCTATTCCAAAAAAGTTTTATAAAGCTACCTTATTTAACTGAAGAGAAGCGCATGAAGTTTGAAAATGAGTGGGATAGATTATCGGAAAGCATAGAATGTTTAAGAGTTTGGAAAGAAAATGAAGTGCATTCTGTACAGGAAGATTATTTTGATCAATTTATAATTGAATGCGCGAAAAGTGTGGGTGCTGATCGAGAGTTCCTTAAAGCTCCTAGAGTAATTGGTGAAGCACTTGGTCTTGTTGAACAGTTAGTTGGAGATACTTTCTTAGAATATCGCTTGAAACAATTAATTAAACAAGAAGTATTTGAATTTGAAGGTTCGTTAGATGAAATGCGTTTTTATAGTGTGAAGTTAAGGAAATAATAAACACATTCTATTTTTGAAAGGCTCGTATTTTTAATAATACGAGCTTTTTAAGTTGAATTTGGGCTATACATAAGCTTCCCAGAGAGGGCATATCACATATGAATGGTAAAGGTAATGAATGAAAAGAAGGTGATTTGTTAATATGTATAACCAACAAAATTATCCATATGATCAAGCGATGTATTATAATCCACATGACTACGGGTATGAACCTACAAATGAAGTGAGAGATATTGAACAAGAAGATTACAGACCAGATGATGCAGAAGATGCTCCAACGTCACCACCTCCGTCACAAGCGCCGTCGTTACCGTCTACATTTGCTTCTCCAGCACAACCAGGTAATATGAAATCATGGATGTGTAACTGTCTAGGAAGATGGGGCTATTTACGTTTACATCGTCCTGGTCCTTTCGGAAGAGATTTATGGTTCTTCCCGACTGAAGTGAGAAGAAATGGAGTGTCAGGTTACACGTGGCAAGGTGGTCGTCGTCGTAAAGTAAGTTATCGCTATCAACAAATTAGTAATTTTATGTGCTTCGCATAAAGAGAAGTGGGAGAGTGAAACGATTTTACTCTCTCACTTTTTTATTTTTCAATATACGAAGTAAGATTTTGATTAAAAATTTACAATTTTCACGTTTTTATTAGAGTATAATGCATATGTTGGGTTGATTTTCAAAAACAAATGAGAGTGAGGGAATACAATGTCAATGAAAAACAAAGTTGGGTTAAGCATAGAGGATGGCATTAATTTAGCTTCAGCTCAGTTTAAAGAAGATGCGTATGAAATTTATAAAGAATCGCGAAAAAAACAACCTATATTATTTGTAAACCAAGTTGAAATCGGTAAAGAATGGCTCATTACTAGATATGAAGATGCTCTGCCACTTTTAAAAGATAATCGTTTAAAAAAAGATTGGACAAATGTGTTTTCTCAAGATATAAAGAACATGTATCTTTCCGTTGATAATAGTGACCACTTAACAACGCATATGCTAAATTCAGATCCACCTAACCACAGTCGTTTACGATCTTTAGTTCAAAAAGCTTTTACACCGAAGATGATTGCACAATTAGACAAAAGAATTGAGAGAATAGCAGATGATTTGATAAGTGATATAGAGCGAAAAGGTACATTAAATCTTGTGGATGATTATTCATTTCCATTACCGATTATTGTAATAAGTGAGATGCTCGGTATTCCAAAAGAAGATCAAGCGAAATTTAGAATTTGGTCTCATGCTGTTATTGCATCACCAGAAACACCTGAAGAAATAAAAGAGACCGAAAAACAACTATCTGAGTTTATTACATATCTTCAATATTTAGTTGATATTAAACGAAAAGAGCCAAAAGAAGACTTAGTGAGTGCTTTAATACTTGCAGAGAGTGAAGGGCATAAACTTAGCGCTCGGGAACTATATTCAATGATAATGCTATTAATTGTAGCAGGACACGAGACGACAGTGAATTTAATTACAAATACGGTATTAGCACTTCTTGAAAATCCAAATCAATTACAGTTATTAAAAGATAATCCAAAACTAATTGATTCGGCTATTGAGGAAGGATTGCGTTATTATTCTCCAGTTGAGGTTACAACTGCAAGATGGGCAGCGGAACCTTTTCAAATTCACGACCGAACAATCGAAAAAGGAGATATGGTTGTCATTGCCTTAGCTTCTGCAAATCGTGATGAAACTGTATTTGAAAACCCAGAAGTATTCGATATTACTCGGGAAAATAATCGTCATATTGCCTTTGGTCATGGTAGCCATTTCTGTTTAGGCGCTCCACTTGCGAGGTTAGAAGCAAAGATTGCTATTACTACTTTGTTTAATCGAATGCCTGAACTACAAATAAAAGGGAATCGTGAAGAAATTAAATGGCAAGGTAACTATTTAATGCGTTCTTTAGAGGAATTGCCTTTAACTTTCTAGAATAGTTAAAAGGAGACATGCATACATCGAAAATGATTTACATAGAGTATGTATGTGTTATTTAAATTCGAAACGGAAGGGTGAAAACATCCCAATGATCAACTAATTCTATTTGTAAGAGATCTTCGTTAAAAAACGAAATATTCTTCTGAATAGGGTTAGTCTGTACATTTATAGAAAAGGGATGTATTTCGCTCTGCGAATATATAGTCTTTTTATATGATTTGTGCTGCCTCCTGTTCAGAACATGAAATAGGAGGCTTTTTTATGTCGACAAATGTAGTAACGAAACAAAACAATGGGGTATCACAAGTATTAAAAAATCGGTTTGTTCAAGGGATTTTAGCATCAGCATTATTTTTACAAATAGGAATATGGGTTCGAAACTTTGCGGTATTACTATATGTAATGGAAATGACAAAAGGTGATGCTTTTGCTATTTCGATGATTTCAGTTGCTGAATTCGCTCCAATTTTTATTTTTTCATTTATTGGCGGTACTTTTGCTGATAGGTGGAAGCCAAAGAAGACAATGATATGGTGTGAAACGTTAAGTTCCATTTCAGTATTCGCTGTATTAATTACGCTTATGTTTGGAACGTGGAAAATTGTGTTTTTTGTGACACTCATCTCTGCAATCCTTTCACAGTTTTCACAACCATCTGGAATGAAGTTGTTTAAACAACATTTATCAACGGAACAAATTCAATTAGCAATGTCTATATATCAAACGATATTTGCAATATTTATGGTATTAGGACCAATACTAGGGACATTTATCTTTCATAGTTTTGGAATTTATATTTCAATCATCATAACAGGTATTTCGTTTTTACTTGCGGCAGTTGTATTGTTATTCCTTCCGAAAGATCTTGAAAACGACGTAGAAAAGAAGGATATCACTCTGTTGCAGGAGATGAAGGATGGTATTAAGTATGTCAAAAAGAAAAAAGCATTAACTTTGCTAGGGCTTTGTTTTATGGCTGCAGGACTAGGTATAGGATTAATTCAGCCATTAGGTATATTTATTGTGACTGAGCAGTTAGGATTATCAAAAGAGAGTTTACAGTGGCTACTAACAGTAAATGGTGCGGGAATGATTGTTGGCGGAGCATTAGCAATGGTATTTGCGAAAAACGTTGCTCCGCAAAAGATGTTAATTATCGGTATGCTTGGTCAAGCAATTGGTATTGGCATTATAGGATATTCTACAAATTTATGGGTGACACTTACAGCGCAGCTTTTTAGTGGTTTAGCTCTTCCTTGTATCCAAATTGGTATTAATACGCTTATTATTCAAAATAGCGATACCGATTTTATAGGTCGTGTAAATGGTATTTTAAGTCCGCTTTTTACCGGTTCAATGGTAGTAACGATGAGTATAGCTGGCTCATTAAAAGAGATGTTTTCATTAAGTATGATGTATGAAGGGACGGCTTTACTTTTTATAATTGGATTATTGTTTATTTTACCTATATACAATTTAAAGCCAGTAATAGCGGTAGAAAGTGAAATAAGTGGTAAAGGAAGTGCTATACAAAATGAATCCTAATCCAAATGTTAAATACCCTATTGAAGGCAATCAAAACGTTCAATTTATAAAAAATATAATAACAAAACCTAATATACTTGTTGGTGACTATTCTTATTATGATGCGAAAGATGGAGAAACATTTGAAGATCGAGTATTACATCATTATGAATTTCTTGGAGATCGCCTTACTATTGGAAAGTTTTGTTGTATTGCATCTGGAGTTAACTTTATTATGAACGGAGCCAATCATCGGATGGATGGATTTTCGGCATATCCATTTAATATATTTGGAAATGGGTGGGAGAAGTATACACCTAGTTTGTCTGATTTACCTTATAAAGGTGATACAGTTATAGGAAATGACGTTTGGATTGGTATGGATACAACAATTATGCCCGGAATAAAAATAGGGGATGGTGCAATCATTGCAGCTAAATCTGTTGTGACTAGAGACGTCGCACCATATACAATTGTTGGTGGAAACCCTGCAAATAAAATAAAAGAGAGATTTTCAAATGAAATAATTCAAGAATTATTGCAAATTCAATGGTGGCATTTTGATATTGAAAAAATAACTGGAAATATTGATGCTATTGTACGCGGAGATATTGAACCATTAAGAAAGCTAAAAAGGGAATGAAAAATGGATGACAAATAGTATCATACCTCCGAATTTTGTTAATGATAATAGAACAAGGAGGTGTGATACTATGGCACAAGACGTTTTATGTGAAGTAAACAACTGTAAATTTTGGGCGAACGGTAATAAATGTAGTGCAGAGGCAATTTACGTAGTAAGTCATAAAGGTAAACATGCATCTACAACGGAAGAAACAGATTGCAAAACATTTGATCCAGAAGTGTAAATTCTTTAAGGGTAGCCAAATCGTGGTTGCCCTTTTATTAATGATAGTATTGATAATAAATATCATTTTCATTCATTAATTTTAGCTTTTTTTGTTATTTTTTCATATTTTCTTCATAAGTGATGTAATCCAACTCAATTCATGTTCAATTCGTGATTTACTAAATTCAATGACTTCAGTAATAAAGGCTGAGGTAACCTCTAGAGACTGAATAGCGGTAAGTTGACTATGTAGTACGTTTTGACGTACAGTCAAAATCTCTTTTCTAGCTTCATATTCAAGTTTTTCAAATAGCGCGATACGAACAAGAAATTCTGCATTATTTGTCGCAAGTTTTTCGGGAAACTCTCGTAACATTTCAGAAAAAATTTCTTCTCCTGTTTCTGTTATATCGTACATATTTCGGTTTGGTTTTCCAACTTGTTTATGTATTTTTTTCGTTATAGCACCCATATTTTCAAAGCGCCGAAGGGCAGGGTAAAGCATGTTGTGATTTAATTCAAAATTCTCACCTAAACGATTTTGAACATTTTTTTTGATTTCATATCCATGTTTTGGTCCGGTCGTTAATTCTGCTAGTAGTAAAATATCAACGTACATAAAAATCCCCCTTATATATTTCTCAAGTTCTCTAATGAAAAATCCCCTTTAGTATATGTTAAAATAACATATGATAGTTTATACAACTTTGAACTGCCGACCTATCACTTTTATTGTAAAAGAAAAGGGAGGAAAGAACTATGGCTTCACCTGAAAATGTTATTTTAGTTCATGAAATTTCAAAGCTGAAAACAAAAGAAGAATTATGGAATCCATATGAATGGTATCGTTTGATGAGGGATAATCACCCAGTTCATTATGATGAAGAGCAGGATGTATGGAATGTTTTTTTATATGATGATGTAAATCGTGTTTTATCAGATTATCGCTTATTTTCAAGTAGAAGGGAGCGCAGACAATTCTCAATCCCTCCTTTAGAAACTAGAATAAATATAAACTCTACAGATCCACCAGAACATCGCAATGTACGTTCCATTGTTTCTAAGGCATTTACTCCAAGAAGTTTAGAACAGTGGAAACCTCGAATACAGGCTATCGCAGATGAACTTGTACAACATATCGAAAAATGTAGTGAAGTTAATATCGTTGAACAGTTTGCTGCACCTTTACCTGTTACCGTTATTTCTGATTTATTAGGAGTCCCAACAACAGATCGTAAAAAAATTAAAGAATGGTCTGATATTTTATTTATGCCGTATAGTAAAGAAAAGTTTAATGATCTGGATGCTGAGAAAGGGATAGCATTAAATGAATTCAAAGCATACCTTCTACCGATTGTTCAGGAAAAGAGATATCATTTAACCGATGATATCATTTCTGATTTAATTCGAGCTGAATATGAAGGCGAAAGATTAACCGATGAAGAAATTGTAACCTTTTCATTAGGTTTACTAGCAGCTGGGAATGAAACCACTACAAATTTAATTATTAATAGCTTTTATTGCTTTTTAGTAGATTCACCTGGAATTTATGAAGAGTTAAGAAAAGAACCTAACTTAATTTCAAAAGCGATTGAGGAAGTATTACGCTATCGCTTTCCTGTTACATTAGCCCGGAGGATTACAGAGGATACAAATATATTTGGTTCTTTAATGAAAAAGGATCAGATGATTGTTGCGTGGGTTAGTGCAGCGAATTTAGACGAGAAAAAATTTTCACAAGCCTCTCAATTTAATGTACATCGAACAGGAAATGAAAAGCATTTAACCTTTGGGAAAGGTCCTCACTTTTGCTTAGGAGCACCACTTGCACGTTTAGAGGCTGAGATTGCATTAACTACCTTTATAAATGCTTTTGAAAAAATAGAGCTATCTCCATCTTTCTGTTTAGAAAAATGTATATTGGAAAATGAACAAACATTAAAATACTTACCTATTCGATTGAAAGCTAAATAAAAATCTTAACAAGGTGCATACATTTGCATCTTGTTTTTTGTTTCTCAATTGTGAGTTTTCGGTAATCACCTTAATATGGAATTGTATAAAACGTAGAGGAGGATTCTTATGTTGACTTGTAATGGAAGTAAATCATTTCAAAAGTTTATTAAAGGTGTTACAGATCTTATGGAAAACGGTTTATTTGAAGAAGAAATAGTGTGTGGCATTGAAAAGTTACTAGAAGAACTTTTAGAAAAGAAAACATGGCTTCCGTTAGATAAACAGAAGGCCAATTTGACTCAATATGCACGACATTTATTGTATGAAGATCCGCTCAAACGTTTTGAAGTACTAGCTCTCGTATGGAAAGATGGACAATCTACACCTTTACATGATCATGACGGCACATGGGGAGTAGAAGGCGTTTTTTCAGGAAGGATTATGGTGCAGAACTTTATACAAACGAAACAACTTGGAAATTCACTTGTTTATTTAACACATACAGGAAATCTTTATTTGGGAGAAGGAGAAACAGATAAAGTAATTCCACCAGCGGATTGTCATATTCTTGAAATTAGCAAAAATGAAAGCGTTATTACGATTCATGTCTATGGAAAACGGTTAGAAAAGTTTAAAGTATATATACCAACTGAAGAAAAAAATGTGTACATGTGTGAGACAAAATACATTAGTTATAATTCATAGTTTAAAATCCAAAGCTTTTTTAAAAAGAAAAGCTTTGGATTTTATTTTTAATTATTTCTTGACCTGAAACGCTTTTCATAAATTATAAATAAGAAGTACCTCACGAGGATTGTATGAAAACGATACCTAATAATTAATTAGAACTCGTGTATTTATAGAAAGTGGTGAAGAAATAATGAAATTAATCGCAATTGATTTAGATGGAACTCTTCTTTCGGGGAATAAAATGATAAGTAAAGAAAATGCAGAAGCAATTCGAACATGTCAAGAAGCTGGCCATGTTGTAGCAATTTGTACAGGACGTTCAATTGTTGACATTGAGCGATTATTGTTAGAAGTTGATTTAGAGTGTCCAATCATTGCGGAAAATGGTGCTCTTATATATAAAGATAAAAAAATGATGAAGAGATATCCAATTCAAAATATGCAGGCACTTGAAATTGTAGAATATCTTGAAGAGAATGGTTTATATTATCAGCTCTATACTGATAAAGGTGTGTATGTACCGGATTATGGAGTAGAGAGTGTACGTAATGAAATTGAGCATGTGAAGAATTCAAAAGAAAATTTCGACTTGAAAGAGTTAGAAACAATCGCAGCATTATATCTTGAGCATACAGCGTTTCATAGTGCGGAAAGTTGTAAACCAATTGTAGAAACAGATATACATGTGCATAAACTATTACCATTTTCTTATGAAATTGAGAAATTAAAAAAACTCAAAGAAACATTTCTTCATAATACAGATTTAGCAATTACATCTTCATATTGGCACAATTTAGAGATTAATCATCGAGATGCTCAAAAAGGGAATGGATTATATACTTTAGCAGAACATCTTAATATTCCGGTTGAAAACACTGTAGCGATAGGTGATGGGCTAAACGATGTTTCTATGATGGAAAAAGCGAACATATCAATTGCAATGGGGAATGCAGTAGAAGAAATAAAAGCAATGTGTAAATACGAAACGTTATCAAATGAAGAACATGGTGTGGCACATGCTTTATATAAATATGTAATG
>NZ_JBEUTW010000273.1:0-4746 GCF_040492675.1 Bacillus sp. AP50 | reverse complement strand
ATATACAATAATACATAAAGAAAAGGAGATATATATAAAAAAATATAGAGTAATAGACACAACTTAAATAGTATGAATAGTTTAGATTGTAAAAACATGAAGAAGAAAACAAAAAATCCTTAAGAGTACTAAGGAAAAATGAGGGAGATAATATGGGGAATAATTCAAAACATAAAACTAGAAAAATACTTGCAGCTACTGCTACAGTAACTATGCTTGCGACTGGAATGATTTCTTCATCAGATGTCTTTGCAGAGGAAACGCAGCAGCAAAAAAATTTATCGACATCACTGCAAAGTGAAAAATCAGTTAAATCAGAAAATAGAACATTTACAGTCCCAGGAAAAGGGGATGTTGAGGTACTGAAACAACAGGAAAGAAAAAGTATGGCATTTAGTCCATATGAACCAACTGGTTTATATGCAAAGCCAAATGAACAAATAACGATTAATGTAGAAGGTAATCAAGATATTCAGGTGTATATTGGAACGTATTCGTATGATGCTTCTTGGAGAGAAGATTCTAAGATAAAATCATTTACATTAAAACCTGGTATAAACACAATCCAATCTCCAAATGGGGGGATGATTTATTTTTATAATAAACAACAAGGTGGTAGCATTCGAACAACAATTACAACAGGTGGAACGACTACGCCTTTCTTTGAACTAGGAAAGCATACGAAACAAGATTTAATAAACATGCTGGACCAGTATCCTAATGCACATGCAGTAGAGTTAAAAGGAGAACGTGTATTAATTACGGCTAGCCCTGCACGTGTTAAGAAATATTTGTTGGGTTCTAATACAGATCCTGTACAACTCTTAAAAAAGATGGATGAAGCTACCCGAATTCAAGACAAAGTAGCTGGATTATCCGAAGAACAAGTAGATAAACATTATGTTCATTACGTAGAAGAAAATCATTCTCCTGATTATTATATGTATGCAACTTCTTATCGAACCGCATATGTAGGAGATGCAATCCAATACGTGTTAGATATTAATAAATTTATAACAGATGGCTGGGGCCCTTGGCATGAGGCAGGACATTTGAGACAACAATCGCCCTGGAAGTTTTATAATATGACAGAAGTACAAAATAATATATACAGCCTTTCTGTAGAAAAAGCATTTAATCAACCATCCAACTTAGAGAAAAGCGGAATTTATCCAAAAGCATTTCAATATCTAGAACAAGTGAATAAAAATTATGATGAAATTAGCGATGTTTTTGTAAAGCTTGTTATGCTTTGGCAACTACAGTTAGCGTATGGAGAGGATTTCTATCCTAAATTGCATCAATTGTATAGAGACATGCCTTCAAGTGAACTTCCACAAACTGATGAAAATAAAAAACAATTATTTATGATTTCAGCATCAAAAGTAGCCAAACAAAATTTGATTCCTTTCTTTGAGAAGTGGGGATTACGTCCAAATAACGATACCATTCAAAAAGTAGCTGCATTAGGATATCCAATTTTAACAGCAGAGATTTGGAAGGGTACGGATTCTAATCCAATTAAACCAGATATGCCTAATGTAAATAATATTTTAGAAGGAAACCAGTTTGCATGGTCACTAAAAGGAATTAGTGATTTCGAGTTTGCTAAAATTAATTTCAATAAATCGACAGAAGAAATGCAAGTAGACTTAAAATCAGGCGTACCGCATCATTATTTTAATGAAACATATGCGAGTATTAAAGTACAAAATGCATCAGGGAAAGTAGTATACAATAAAGACATTTATGGAAATAAACAACAAAATGCTGAATCGCAAAAAGTTTCAGTCAAAGTAGGAGATTATATTGAGTTAACACATCTAGAAGGTGTGCATAGAGCTACTCTCACAAATGTAGATAATAGTAAACAAGAGAGCTTTGGAAAAAAAGCCATGTACGAAGTTACAAAGGAAGGTCTGAAGAAAGTAAATCAAATTGTTAATCCGAAACCGGACACAGAAGCTCCAACACAGCCACAAGGATTATATGCAAGCAACCTTACTTCTAACAGTGTAGAGCTAAAATGGAATCCTTCTACAGATAATGTAGGTGTAAAAGAATATCAGGTATTACGCGATGGACAATTGATTCAAACGGTACAAGGAACGACGTTTACTGATCAAAACTTAACAGTTCATAAGGAATATAAATATGCAGTGAAGGCTGTAGATGCAGCTGGAAATACATCAATCCAAAGTGAAATTCTTCTTGTAAAAACCAAAGATCAAAATGTATCTTATGAAAAATGGGATCCAAAGAAGGCATATACAAAGGGCGATAAAGTAGAACATCAAGGGACAGTGTATGAAGCTGTTCAAAATCATCAAGGAAATGGTGACCCGAATTGGATATTTGCACTATCGTTATGGAAAGCAATTACAATCAATTAATATGTAAGAATCAGATGTAAAGATAGAACAACATCCAGTATTTTAAAGAATTACTGGATGTTGTTTGAATTTTGATAGATTTCTCTACTACGTTAGTATTCAATAATAAAAATTAGAAAAGGATGTAGATTAGTGATTAGTCAGAAAACGAAGAAAAGATTTAATAAAGTTATTATAATGACCGCAGCATGTAGCATGTTTTCTATGTTTGGAACGTCTATTTTGCACACTAAAGCTGCAACACATTCAGCTGCTCCAGCAGTTTATGTGAGTCCCAAAAATATACCTGCCTCAGATATTATTAGTATAGACTGGTCACCAGTTCAGACACCACCTTATACGTACTGGGCTGTACACAACTGGAATGCAGGTGGTGAAGCTGGAGGATATGCTGGTTTTCAACAACAAAGTGGGTTCGATGAAAATGGAAAACGTACTTTACATTTTGCCTTATGGGATCCAATTTCCTCTAAAGAAGCAATAAAGGCCGAATACTTATCTCCGAATTCGCAAGCTGGACCCTTTGGAGGAGAAGGAACAGGAATGAAGGTTCAAACAACTTATGGTTGGAAAGACTACAATTGGTACACAATGACAATGCGTTCATGGCAAGAAAATGGTCATACTAAATTTGGACAATGGATGAAAGATGTAACAAAGAATAAATGGCATCAAATTGCAATTATGGACTTTCCGGTTGCTAATGTTGCATTTAATCATGGGTTAGGAATGTTTCAAGAAGACTGGGCTGATAGTGGACAGAATGTTCGAGAAGCGCGCCTGAAAAATGGTTATAGCCGAAAATTAGTTGATAAACAATGGAGTTCTTGGAATAATCAAAGTATTTCTGGAACGCATGATAATACTTATCAATATGATGGAGGAGCTACTTCAGAATATGTATGGGTCAAAGCAGGAGGTAATACGCAGTCTACTATTGGGGCAGGAAAAATATTCACGCTAAATCAACCTACTCAACCTGAAATAGGAAAACTAGATTATGATATCCAATCTATATATTATGAAAATGAAAAATTAAATGTATCTTGGAAACTAAAAGAAAATAGTACACCGCAATTTAAGGGGAAAATTGAAATTTATAACAATGAAAATATGACGGGCCAACCTATTAGCGTAATTGATGATATTAAATCTTATCAAAATGGAATCAGTCAATCTATATCATTACCAACAAGTGCTTATGCAAAAATTGTATTAACGGATATATTTGATCGAACTGTTGAGAAAAAGGTACAAATCAAAAATGAATCTCCAAACATTTTTGAAGGTAATGAATTTGCATGGTCGTTGAAAGGGATTGGAGATTTTGAATTTGCGAAAGTAAATTTAAATAAATCAACAGAAGAAATGCAAATAGATCTAAAAGCAGGTGTACCACATAACTACTTTGATAGTACATATGCAAGTATTAAAGTGCAAAACACATCAGGTAAAGTGGTCTATAACAAAGAGATTTATGGAAACAAACAGCAAAATGCTGAATCGCAAAAAGTTCCAGTCAAAGTAGGCGATTATATAGAGTTAAGACATCTAGAAGGTGTACATAGAGCTACTCTTACAAATGTAGATAATAGTAAGCAAGAGAGCTTTGGAAAAAAAGCTATATACGAAGTTACAAAGGAAGGCCTGAAGAAAGTAGAAAAAATGCCAGAAGCAACAATTTTAGAAGGAAACAAGTTTGCGTGGTCATTAAAAGGATATAATGATAGAGAAATTGCAAAAGTAGATTATGATAAAACGGTAGAAGAGATGAAGGTAAAACTAGAATCAGGTGTACCACATTCCTATTTTGCTAGTACATATGCGAGTATTAAGGTTCAAAATTCTTCTGGCAACGTTCTGTACAATAAGGAAATCGTGGGAAATAAACAACAAAATGCTGAAAGCCAAACTGTGCCCGTCAAGGTAGGGGATTACATTGAATTTACCCATATAGAAGGAGAAGCAACAAAGGAAAAAACGCGAGCAACTTTAACTAACCTTGAAAATAACAAAAATGAAACCATTGGAAAGACAGCGAGGTATCAAGTGACAAAAGAAGGCTTGAAGAAAGTAGAGAAAATGCCAGAAACAACGGTTTTAGATGGAAATCAATTCGCTTGGTCATTAAAGGGATATAATGATCGAGAAATCGCGAAAATAGAATATAACAAAGCAACAGAAAAAATGCAGATTAAATTAGAAGCGGGTATCCCCCATTCTTATTTTACTAATACGTATGCAAGCATTAAAGTCCAGAATTCATCCGGTAATATTTTGTACAATAAAGAAATTATAGGAAATAGACAACAATCTGCTGAGAGCCAAACTGTTTCAGTCAAAGTAGGAGATT
>NZ_JBEUTW010000272.1:0-11891 GCF_040492675.1 Bacillus sp. AP50 | reverse complement strand
GTTCAATTACTACGAAAATCTCTTTACACACTTCTCCTAATGCAAGTGAATTAACCTTTTTAATAATTAAAAAACCTGAATACAAATTAAAAGATAATAACTTAAATAAAGCAGCTATTTTAGAAGATATTCTAAGTATGCGATATTCAATACATCCTCTTCAGAAAGAAAACGAAAAAATAAAACTCTCCCTTATAAATCCAGATGCAATTTTAAAAGATGGTCTTTACGAACCAGTATTTGTTACGAACCGTGAAGAGAATTTACAAACTGTCTTCTTTGAAAAGGAAGGCAAGCAATTAATTTTATCAAACGGTAATGAAACAAATGATGAAATGACTTACGCAATCGTGGCTTTTAAAGATTGGAAACAAGTTGAAATATTTAACAATAGAAAAGTTGTTTATACTAAGGTTGCACCTGAAACAAGACAAATCTTTAATTTCACATTGCCTTCAGTGGATTAAGAAAGTAATTTTCAACTCGTCGCTTTTCCATTTCCTTTTAAAGTTAGCGAAGAAGATTATATCAGTCAACAAGCATTCAGTTCCTTTCGCATCGTAATTGAAAATGAAAATAAATAAGTTATACTGTGCACATTACAACAACCTAAAAAAGGCCTACTCACACGAGTAGGCTTTTGAAACTATGAAAGTTTCGTCAATAACTGATTTAAATCTTTTTTCGTTTTCGTCGTTAATGATTTCATTTTATTAATATCGATTTTTTCTTTCTCCGCTCCTACAATTAACGGATACATACTTTGACCGATTGTTTTAGAATCCGTCGGATGTGATGCTTCTAGCTCTTTTTCAATCACATCCCACTTTTCATTAATTTGTTTGCCAAGCTTATTCACTGCTTCCAATTTTGGATTAGCAGCTAACTGCTTGTCCAAGCTATCAATTAATGCTACAACTTCTTTAACATTCGTTTTCACAGCAACACTTTTCTTCGGATCTTTCGTTGTCTTTCCGTTATTGTTTGTGCTTGTACTTGTGCTTTGATCTGTTGTTTTCCCGCTAGTCGTTTGATCATTCGTTTTTCCTGTCGTCTCTTTTTCTTTTGTTTTTACATTTTCGTTTTGAGTTGACGTTTTGCCGTTACTTTCTGTCCCTGATGATTCTTTCGTATTTTTTGCATCCTTATCTGTTTTTTCATTTGAAGAAGTATTTGTTTCTTTTTCAGTATCTTTCGTTGTTTTTGACGCTTCATCTGCACTTGTCGTTTTTGCTTCTCCATCATTTTGCGCAGTTACTTGCTCTTTCTTTTCCGTTTCTTTATCTGCTGAAGGACTACAAGCTGCCATAGTAAGCATTGTACCAATTGTTATCGATGCGATAGCGACCTTTTTCATTTTCATATAAATCCCCCTATGTTTTACATAATTTATCCTCCCCTTTACGATTCGATTCCCCCTTAAAAAATCCCTTTTCATACGAATTATCATCTTTCCGACAGTAATCTTCATAATAATACGTACAAAAACTGATAAACTCATTTTAATATTCGAGTTTCTTCTACTTCATTTTTCTACTCGCAAGTAAAAGAAAAAGAGTATATTGTCACATTAAGAATTACTATCTTCATATGACGATATACTCTTCTATCAAATTTTTATCTTTCTTGACATTTTATTTATACAAAAAAAATAAAATTTTCTTTCGTTTTTTGTTTCTCAACATTTGTTAACATAATATTTTTATGAATAACCACCATTCGAGTGAATGACTTGCCCAGTAACCCATTTCGCTTCTTCACTTACTAAAAAAGAAATTAAGCGCGCAGCATCCACCGGTTCTCCTACTTTACCTTGCGGGAACTTCCATACTAAATGATGCTTCAGCTCCTCTGTAATCCATCCTGTATTCGTCGGTCCTGGATCTACAGCATTCACTGTAATCCCCTTCTCCATCGCAACTGGTGCTACTGACTTTGTAAATGCTTCGATTGCCCCTTTCGTTGCTGCATATGCTAGTTCATCTGGCATTGGACCTACTGACTGTCCTGAAGTAAGATTAATAATACTCCCGCCCGTTTTAAGTGAATAATGTTTTATAAACATTGAACTTAATAGCATAGTAGCCCGAACATTAACTGTATAATGTTTATCCAACTGCTCTACATCTAATTCCTCAATCCTCGTATGATTAGAATACACTGCATTATTAACTAGAATAGATGGATCACCTAACCGTTCTGATACCATATAAAACAAACGATTTGGCGAATAAGACTGCGATAAATTGATTTCTGCCATTTCACATCGAACATCGTAACTTTCAATTTCCTTTTTCAGCAAAAAGGGTTCTTGATCACTCATTCCCCATGGCATCGCTTTATCATACTTTGGCCAGTACGTGAAAAAAATGTCTATCCCCTTTTGAGCAAGCACCTTGCATACAGCTGCACCAATTCCATTCAGACGAGTTGCCCCTGTTACAATTGCTATTTTCTTCACCTTTTTCTCCTCCATCTATACACAGATCCCCTGTATGAATACAGAGGATCTATCTTCTTATTGAATATTTGACAGTATACGTTCAGCACCTAATTTTAACATTTTAATAAAGATATAATTTACAATCGTAAACATTACAAATAAAACGATAAACATAACCCACAGTCCGACATGAAGGAAGAAGTATAATACACTTACTCCCCCCACAATAATTAAAGCTATTAAAATATTAGCTAAAAAATTCCACAAAGTTGTATATCGACTTTTAAATAATTTCTGCTCTGTATCCCAATGAATATCTGCAGTTTGCGCGTCCCAGCGTGTTCCGATTAAATTAATTAATAACAACCCGTTCGCACTTAGTAAAAACCACAGTATCATAAAGACTGGAGAAATCCCAGCTACAACTGCCATCGTAATACCGAATACTGCTAAAATGATCACATTAATTAACCAAGCAGTGATTGCTTTCGCAAAAAAGATATCCGAAGCCTTTACTGGTAAATAACGATTCACAAACCAAGAGCTTCCATCTCGCGAAAATGACGTTGTTGCAATGACGTTACTACCCATTAAAAATAACGATGCACAAAGGCCAACACCAATTGCAAATCCCGTTGTCTCTGGATTGTTAATATACTCTGTAATAAACTTTAAATTTCCATCTTGCACAAATAAAATAAAGAACAACATAATTGGCATAACGAAAGTTTGTACAATGCAATTTAAGAAAAATTGTGGTGTACGGAATAACGTTTTAAATTCTTTTTTCACATACGCTTTTAAATGCGAACTTTGTACTGTTGATTTCTGTAAACCTTCCGCCGAAATAACTTGTTTCTTTGCTGTACTCGTTGAAAGTCCAATAACCCCTTTTAAATATGTACGCTCTGCTATGTAATAAAACAACACAAAGAAGACAAATGAAATAACTGCAAAGATTATTACATATAAAGGTCCCTTCCAATTTGCATTTTCTACTAATGCTACTGCTCCAAAATATGTAGTTGGAAAATAGTTTGTCATTTGTACTAAAAGAGAAGACTGGTTGTTTGCAAGGTAATCCGCAATTGCATCTTCAGAAAACGAACTTTTATTTTTCCACTGCAAAAATACGTTAATTCCTACAATAAATAGTATACTTACGATTCCAATAAATATATTTCCTCGGTCTTTATTTTTCGCTATATTTGTATACCTCATAATAACTGTCATCAGTAACGAAGCTAGTACTAACGGCACAATTGGGAAGAGTAAGTAAATGAAAATCATATATATGTAATATGTAATAAATGCGCCACTTTTTAAACCGTACGTAATAAAGATCGGTAATAAAATAAATGAACTCATTACGTATTGTGTAATTAATACTGTTAAAAATTTGGCTGAAATAATTTGCGCTGGTTTTAATGGTAATGGTAATAACATTTCAATGTCATTGCTGTAGTAAAATACAGTTAAAATGTTCGTAATACTCATTAAAAATACCCATATACTCGCAATCGCAAGTCCCATTGCGATAATCATTCCTGGATCTTGCCCTAAATGTATCATTCCCTCATACATTGCATGCGTGATAGAACCAAACAGTAAAAAGCCGACAAATAAAATAGCTGCAAATGAAAATACATACGCCCATCGCTTCTTCTTATCTGTTATAAAATCTGCATAATTTAATTTCAATAATACTTTCGTTAACGTCCAAATTTTACTCATTGCCCGTCATCTCCAAGAACATTTTTTCAAGTGATTCATTGGATTTAAAATGATCTCTCATTTCATCTAAATTCCCTTTAAACTGCAAATTCCCCTTATTAATAATAGCAACCCGGTCACATATTTTTTCCGCTACTTCTAATACGTGTGTAGAGAAAAATACAATCTTTCCTTTATCCGCATGTTCTCTCATCATTTCTTTTAAAATATATGCAGATTTCGGATCAAGCCCTGTTAACGGTTCATCTAAAATCCATACATCTGGCTCATGTACGAGCACACCAATAATAACGATTTTTTGTCTCATACCGTGCGAATAACTTTGAATTTGATCAGATAATGCATTATAAAGATCAAACTTCTTCGCTAAAGACTCTATTCGTTCTTGTCGTACTTCTTTCGGCACTTCATACATATCAGCCATAAAGTTTAAATATTCAATTCCTTTTAAACGTAAAAACATATCTGGACTATCTGGTACATAACCAAACGTCTTCTTCGCTTCCATCGGCTCTTCCATAATATTTTTTCCGTTAATCGTAATAGTCCCTTTGTCTACCCCGTGAATACCAGTAATCATCTTAATTGTCGTTGATTTACCCGCACCATTCGGTCCTAAAAATCCAAAGATTTCGCCGCTAGGCACAGATAAACTTAAGTCTTTTACTGCATAGGTAGACCCATTATAACTTTTTGACACATTCGTAATTTCAATCATTCCATCCAATCCTTTCCTTAATTACCAAATAACTATATTGATATTATAGCATACTTCTATTTTAAGATTTTTACATTTTTCAGTTTATTTAACCTTTAAAATAAATATACACCCCTAATCCAACAACTAAAACGACAGCTAGTATAATATAAATTATTGTTAAGCGTTTAATATTCCCCTTTGTCGCTTTGCTATAATTTGCATCACCATTCCGTCCAATTAACACCGTCGCAATGACAGTAATTACTACAAGTAATACAACGATCATGATCCAAGTTAGCATTTCTTCCTCCCCCTCCTTACAACCATTTTACAATATTATCCTCTTTATTTCGCAGCATATTTCCTCTTTTTACTATTATTATGAAGCAAACTGGAAAACTATTATTACCATTCCTATCCAATTGTGATATATTTATAACATAACGGACTTATTTCTAACAACATAAGGAGGAACTATCATGAAAACAACTTGGATAAAATATTTAGGATTTCTCGGTTTCTTCGGTTTCCTCGGATTTTTTTATGAAAAAGGATTGTTTACTATGTTCTGTTTCTTCTCCTTTTTCACATCGTATAGAACAGTTCAACACGATGAACTGTTTGAACAAATTGTCAATAAATCGTGTCGCAATGCATTTATCGTTACGTTATTAACTACCACAATCATTATGTTTATTGAAATGTTATTTCCAAACCCTACGCTACAAGAGATTGATATCGCTCTTATTTTTGGCACACTCATTCTTACATTCGGCTTTTCTATGTTCTTTTTCGATAAACCAATTGATGAAATGGAAGATGCACCATGGCGTTCGTAACGAGAATAAAAGAATACCGTGCCAAATTGAACATAACACAAGAAGATTTAGCAAAGAGCGTTGGTGTGCGACGTGAAACAATTAGTCATCTCGAAAAAGGTAAATACAATCCTTCCTTACAACTTGCTCACGATATAGCGAAGGCACTACATAGTACGATTGATGAGATTTTTATTTTTGAGGATAAATAAAAAATACCGTCATTCTTTCCAAGAAGAATGACGGTATTTCTCATTGATTATCCATATAAAACCGCATGAAATACGCCTAATAGTAAGTATTGATCCTGAATGTAATCTTCATCATATACATTCATCTCAATGTAATACATATCTTCCTCAAGACGAATATTCCAATCTGCAATTACATAGCCCTTTCGTAATAACTTTCCCATTCCAAATGAAGTTTTATGAACAACATATTCTTCTGCCTTATATGTAAAGGTAAATAAGAAATTTGCATCCAATAACTTTCCGTCACATACAAGTATTTCATGCTCTGCATCATGATTATCTTTGTACATTACTAAAATCCTTCTTTGGCGCTGCCTACTTACATCCTTTGCAATGACGCGAATATTGTCCTTACTATCCTTTATTTCATAAATAATATTACTACCAATTTTCGGAATAAAATCCAGCACTCTCATCAGCGTATTTTTATAATAGCCCCTTACTACACCTACTTGCTCACTTCCATTATAAACCTCTATCGGTGTCGTATCTGCTTTACTATCACACGGTCGTTTGTAAGAGAGCTGCATCATTCGCTCTCCTCTTAAGTACTGATCAAACGTCACAGGATATTCTATCATGCGCAGTTCTTTATTTAACTCATACAAATAGCGTTGAACACTCTCTATTAATGTTGTAGTAGCTATACGCTCTTGAAGTTCAAATTCTTGCCAGTTGGAAAAAACATTCCATTGATTATGATCCTCTTCGTAGAAGAAACTAAGAATTACCTCTTCACGGTCAGCCGTTTCATATTTCATAGGCACGTTCTGCCCATGTTGAACTTGTTCCATCCACTGACCTAAATAAATCCCCAGCTCTGCAACCTTCATACATGATTTTTGAAAAAATACGCTGTCACTCGCGCAAATCGTTACATCTCCTTCGATAAAGCCCTTTGAATAAGCATCATACCGTGGCTCATCCTTCTGCGGGAGATTCTTGTCTAACTCAAATAAAAACTTTAACATTCTTTATTCACCTCTAGTTGTTACACTAATCATACATGACATCGCATCACGCTAGGAAACTATTTATATACGCATATTTAATTCACGCATTATAACACGTGAATGACCTTGTATAGTAGCTCTATTTTTTTGTTCTATATCTTAGTATATGAATTTATATCAACGATTTTTCAAATATATCGATTTTTCGACAAATATCAGCACAATTAAAATGAAGCTACCTTTTCTTCAGCCACTTCTACAATTTCTAAAATTTGTAGCAGACTCTCCACTTCATAAGTCGGATTAACACTCGTCTTATTCTCTTTCAAACTCGGATTATACCAACACGTATCAATGCCGAAGTCTTCTCCGCCTTTCATATCAGAAGTTAGCGAATCTCCGACCATTAGTACACTTGATTTATCCGTAATTCCAAATTTCTCAAATGCATAATCAAAAATCTCACGCGCTGGTTTTTGATGACCAACTTCTTCAGAAATAATAATGTGATCAAAGAAATTACATAAAGGCGAATTTCCGATTCTTGATTGTTGCACCTTCGTATATCCATTCGTAATAATACCTAACTTGCAATCTTGAAGATTTTCACATAATTGTACTGCGCCTTCTATAAGATGTACTTCCTTCCCTAAATTTTCAAGGTATACATCACTAAATTGCTGCGCATCTACGGCTATATTATGAAGTGCAAATAATTGTCTAAATCGCTCTACGGCTAATTCACTTAGCGTAATCATTTTATTTTCTAAATCTCTCCATAATCCATTACTAATCTCTTTATAACTTGCAAGATGATCATTATACCCTGTAGGCATGCCAAACTGTACAAACGCATTATGTAATGCGTGTCTTTCCGTTTCAGGGAAATCTAATAATGTATCGTCTACGTCGAATAATATAAATTTGTATTTCATGATGTTCTCCTCAATTCCTATTTTAAAAGCTTCGTTCTCATTTATGTCGTGATGAAGCGCTTTAACCCGCTCTTTATAGAATACACCTTTATCTTTTATTTTCAAATGTGCTATAAATAAATTTGCTAGCATGACTGCTGTATCTAGTCTATAAAATAAACTAACAATATGAGGAGTAACATTAAAGATACTATCATTCTTATATCCATCTTTAAATTCATCCCAACTAACCTCATTTGTTTCAGCTATTCTCATAAGCTCCAGCAATGGATGACCAATTAAAGCATTATCCCAATCAACTATTGCTTTAACTTCTCCATTATACCCGATTAAATTGGCTGGTCGAATGTCCATATGTAATAAACATTTTACATGATCTGCTGTACTAAGAATATATTCAATTGTTTTTGTATCCGGAAGATTAATTTTGCAGTTCGTGATTGTATTAAACCCTTCTATCCGTTTCACAATTCGTTCTGCTATATACTTACTAATAGGCTCTCTAATATTTTGTTTGTAATACAAACCATCAATTGGCATACTATGAAGATTGCTCACTAACTCCCCTATTTTGCATGCGGAAATTGGCATATGATCAGCATACACACAATCCGAAATTAAAAAATCAAGTTCGGTTGAAAGATGCAATCCGTGTATCCTTGGTACTGGAATACCTTTTGAATGACAATACTTAGACAGCTCCGCTTCCTTTTGCAACGAAATCCGACTGTTAAATAAGTCTTCATTTATATTTTCCACTTCTCTTTCCCACGGTACTCGAAATGCCAAAGACCCCTTTTCTGAATCTCCTTGAAAAACAATATTTTGCACTCCCGTTCCAATCACCTTTAAATCTTGAATAGCTAGTTCCTTATACTCTTGACTTAGTATTGTTGCCAGCTTCTCTCTTAACCCCTCTGCTTTTACACGTGTATGAATCATTTTATCCCCCGATTCTTAAGTTCTTTTCATCCATTTTCTCCTCTGTGCACAACATCCTCATTAACAAAATTATAGCAACAATAGTAAAAGGAGGCTAATCCGCTCAGCCTCCTTCTCATTATTAATCTTCTAGCAATAACTCTTTCATTTCCTCTAACGACTCTTTCGTAAAGCCAAGAGCTTTTTCAGCGTATGCTTCAACTGATCCGTATTGCTTTTGAATTTCACCAATCGCAGCTTGCAAGTATTCAGCACGTGCTTCAAACATTGCACCTAATATCGCTCTGCTCTCATCGTTTTGTAATTTCGCACCTAAAAAGGCCATCATTTTTTCATTTAGCTTTTCACGGAATCCGTTACTTAGTAAGTAGTCTTCCATTACTGTTTTTTCTGGTACACCTAGTAAAAGTAGTAATAATGCTGAACCAAATCCAGTACGATCTTTTCCAGCTGTACAGTGGTTTACTAACGGTAAGTTTTCCGGGTTTTGCGCTAAGTTTAAGAAGCTCACGAATGCCTCGTTACCACTTACGAAATCTTGATTCATTTTCACAAGATACTCACCTGGTTTTCCTAACATAGAAAGGTCACCAACTTGGAAAAACTCATTTATATTTAAGTCTTTCGCTAAGTCTTGCATAACTGGTAAGCACACTTGACGAGCACCCGTAATTTCTGGATTCGGCTTATGCTTCACTTCAAAGTCTGTACGGTAATCGCAAATTAACTTTAAACCAGACTTTTGTAAATAGGCAATATCCCATTCAGTTAGCCCTGCTAATTCTTCAGAGCGGTATAATTTGCCCCATTTTACTTTACGGCCTTCAGTCGTTTCATATCCTCCCATATCACGGAAGTTAAACGCACCTTGTAATGGCAATCTACGCTCGGCTACTGTTACTGCTTGTCCATTACTTCCTACTAATCTAAAATATGGACGTTCATTTTCACTGGGGTTTTCAATTGTATATGATAATTCCCCATTTACTGTTGCAAGTAATTCTCCATTTTCTTCAATATGATCTGGTGAAGTACTCCAATAAATACGAACTTCTTCTATATTATTTTCCCACTTTATTTGTAACGTATTATCTTTATTTCTTTCTACAGTTGCTTGTAACCAATTTCTTTGCTGTCCCATTCTTTCACCAACGCTTTCTCATATAATCGAATCTCACTCTATTGTATTATACAAATATCTACTTTGTCGTTCTCATTTTTCTTTTTATCTTACAAACAGGCGAAAAGTTCTTTTACTTGTTCAAAATTTGTACAAGGGTTCTCACTAGATGTGTCCCAGATTATATCCTAAAACTTCCTTACATACCGCTCAGTACAACTCAGCAGCTGACATCCATTCTTTTCAAAAACATCCTTCATCCATTCATTTTGTATATTTGTCTCACCAATATAATAAGATGCACCTATTTCCTTTAAGACAAACATCGCACCTGCAAATAATGCCGCTTCATATCCCTTATTACGCATATTTGGAGTAACTGCGCAGTACATAAGTTTCCCTTCTTCTAACGTACCTCTTTCAATATGCGGGATTACAATTCCTATCTGCTTTTCATCGACACTCGCTGTTAAGCAATGTTCTTTCCATTGCTCACCAATTTCTTGTAGCATCATATGCACAAATTGATCATGAGCGACTAGTTCTCCCGTCGCTTCATTCCACAGTGAATAAAAAGCCTCTTCTCCAACTTCTTCAATAAGCTTAAAATCCATTTCACTTTCTACATCTTCTACTTCATATATATCTTTAAATACAATCATGTTTTCCGTAACATATTCAAATGAATACGTTTCAAAACATTTTTTATACACATCATAATTTGGACTTTTTGAAGAGATTTCAAAATGTAGTTTTTCTAATCCATCTTTTTTAGCTTCAGCAACGCAATATTGCATCATTTCCTCTAATTGCTCTTCTGTAAAAATCTCTGCATTATTTTCTTTTATCATAATAGAAGAAGCATTTCTTCTTATTTTAAAATATTTTTCTAACTGTTCTATCGTCGTCATATTCTTCCCTCATCTATATCATACTCGAATTTCTAATCGTTCTCCTTGCATGAGCAGGATTGTCCTTGAATATATAGAATACTAGAAAAGATCGCATCTTTAAAGTGCGGAGGAGGTTCTCCAGTGGATATTACAGCATTGCAACAACAGTTAGAGCTTATACAACAAAATGACTATACGCAACTACAGCATATAGACGTAAATGAGTTAACTTTGAACATGCTTCAGTATATCGGAACGACTGATAGCTACGTTCGTTACCAACTTATATATAAATGTTTTGCGCATTTCATTCATCATGAATTCCTTATGGATGATCAGCTGAAATTACTTCTGCAAACTTGTTTAAGTGATGAGTATTTATATTGTGACATTTACTCCCCACATTCAGATGGGGTTTTCACACGTTCTTACACTATTTCGTTAATTGCGTTAATACTCCAATTTGCTAATTCGCACTACTTTTGTACAGAGGAGGATATCGAAGAAATAAAAAACAAACTCATTACATACACAAACTTAGAAACGGATTTTCGGGGCTATATCGAAAATAAAGGATGGGCTCATTGTCTTGCTCACGTATCTGATGCCTTTACTGAAATTGTTCATAATACGTATACAACTTTTGAATGGTACGAAGAATTAATTCATTGTTTATTAAATAAAATCTTTATTCCATCTGACCTTTTTCATAATAACGAAGATGAACGCATTGTTACTCCATTACTAGCAATGCTGTATCATGATTTTCCTCAAAACGAGTTAATTTCTATTATTCATAAAAAAATAAAAAGGCTTCCTCAAATTAGAAAACGCCTTTCGCTTAATGAGTATTGTATTTTATGTGCCAATATTAAAACCTTTTTACGCACATTATTTTTCAGAACGAAAGATGACCATAACTTAGCCTTTACAGCACGTAAAACAGAAAGAATGTTAAAAGAACTTCCTAACTATTATTAAATACAAGGAGCAATGACATGGGTTATATTGAAGATATGAGAAATCTAGTAGGAAATCATCCACTTATTTTAATAGGATCACACGCTATTATATTAAATGAAAAAGATGAAGTATTGCT
>NZ_JBEUTW010000271.1:0-11026 GCF_040492675.1 Bacillus sp. AP50 | reverse complement strand
TTCTTTTATTTACTTTTCAATTAATCCATTATTTAGAAATAGATGATATACTTTTATTTTTTTATGGACTATAAGAAAAGAAGAAATTCAAATGAATATAACTAAAACGCAGAAAAAGAAGATATGAAAACCTAATCTCATATCTTCTTTTTCTCTATGCATTTACAGGTTCTTCTACATAAGAAAGGGCATTTTCAAAATCGGATATTAAATCGTTAACATTTTCAAGACCGACTGATAACCGAAGTAATGAATTAGAGATTCCTCTTTCATCACGAGCTTCTTGCGACAGTGCTGCATGTGACATTTTTGCTGGATAAGAAAGAATTGACTCTACAGCTCCTAAACTAACTGCAAAAACAGGTAATTTTACTTTTGATAAAAATTGGCGGAGTGCATCTTCTGACTGCAAAGTAAACGATAAGACCGCTCCAGCTGATGTTGCTTGAGATTGTTGAATATCAAATCCGAGATGTGTTTGTAATCCCGGATAATAGACATTTTGTACTTTAGCGTGCTCTTGTAAATAATGTGCGATTTTATTGGCATTTTTAGCTGAATGCTCGAGGCGTACGTGCAATGTTTTTAGACCGCGAAGTACGAGAGAACAATCTTGAGGTCCTAAAATAGCACCGAATGCATTTTGTAAAAATCCAAGCTTTTGAGCGAGTTCTGCATCTTTTACTACTGCTAATCCTGCAGTAACATCACTATGACCAGCAATAAATTTTGTAGCACTATGAAGAACGACATCAGCTCCAAGTTCAAGTGGTTTTTGGAATAGTGGTGTCAAAAATGTATTATCAACAAAAGTAAGAGCGCCAATAGATTTTGCGAGTTTAGAAACCTCGCGAATATCTGTCACTTTTAAAAGTGGGTTAGAAGGTGTTTCTACATAAAAGAGCTTTGTATTTGGTTTCATGTTTTGTTTTATTTCTTCTAAATTGGTCATATCAACAAATGTATGTGAAACACCGTAACGGGAGAGTACCTCAGTTATCACTCGGTAAGTGCCTCCGTACACATCTTCTGAAATGAGTACGTGATCACCTTGTGAAAGAAGGAGGAATGCAGTGGAAATCGCTGCAATGCCTGATGCAAAGGCGAATCCTTTTGTTCCGCCTTCTAATAAAGCAATGATATCTTCAAGAGCTTCACGAGTTGGATTTCCTGACCTGCTATAGTCATATTTTCCGAACGTATCTACATCAAACTGGTGAAAAGTTGATGTGTTATAAATAGGAACGTTCACAGCGCCTGTTTGCGAGTCATGTTTATATTGGTTGTGTAGTAAGAGTGTATCTATAGAATAGCTCATATTCTTACACCTTCTTTTACGAGTTTAATGGCTTGCTTTAAGTCTTGAATTAAATCGTTACTATTTTCAATGCCAACTGAGAATCGAAGAAGACGATTGCATACGCCGTTTGCTGTTCTAATTTCTTCAGGAATATCAGCATGTGTTTGCGTTGCTGGATAAGTCATTAAACTTTCTACACCACCAAGACTTTCGGCAAATGTAATTAAGGATAAAGATTGTAAGAATGGATTAATCCAAGCTTCATCTTTAAGGCGGAATGAAATCATGCCGCCTCTTCCTGGATAAAATACATCTGTCACCCCGTCTTCATCATTTAAATACGCAACAACTGCTTTCGCATTTTCTTCATGTTGTCTCATGCGAAGCGCTAACGTTTTCATACCGCGAATTAATAACCATGAGTCAAATGGGCTTAAAACTGCACCTGATGCATTATGATAATGAGCGATTTCCTCGCAAAGTTCCTTTCCTTTTGCAACGACAAGCCCGCTTAGTACATCGTTATGTCCCCCTAAATATTTCGTTGCGCTATGAAGTACAATGTCAGCACCTTCTGTTAATGGTTGCTGTATATAAGGTGTGTAGAATGTGTTGTCTACAATAAGAAGTAGTCCGTGCCTTTTCGCTACAGTTGCGACAGCAGCAATATCAGTAACTTGCATTAATGGATTAGTTGGAGTTTCTATGAAAATAGCCTTCGTTTCAGTTGTGATAGCTTGCTCAATTTGTTTAATAGACTGTGTATTTACGTATCTACATCGAACATTCCACTTTTTTTCATGCTCAGAAAATAATCGATACGTTCCCCCGTATAAATCTTCAGATACAATAAGTTCGTCTCCAGAGCGGAATAGAGAAAGGACGAGGAGAACAGCCGCCATCCCTGAACTACAGGCATAACCTTGTTCGCCATATTCTAAGTCTGCAATCGCCTGTTCTAAAAGACCGCGAGTTGGATTGCCAGTTCGTGAATAGTCAAAGCCAGTAGATTTACCAATTCCTTCGTGGCGATAAGCGGTTGAGAAATAAACTGGTGGATTAACCGTTCCAGTTGTAGTTTCACTACGATTTCCGATTTGTGCTAGTTTTGTTTCGATTGTTGACATGTGAAAATTCCTCCTTTTTAAATTGAAACATTAAGTGAATATAAAATAAAAAAAGCCTTCTAAGAAGAAGGCTTTCGGTTTGAATAGAGTCTTCTTCTCATCTGTCAAATCTTTCACAATTTGCTGGAATTAGCACCTTATTAACAAAATGTTAATGGTTGCTGAGGCGTCACAGGGCCAGTCCCTCTACCTCTCTAGATAAGAATGTTCGTATGAAATTTTTATTATGTTTTTAACTTTACAATAAAAGATAATTGAATTGCAACTTTATTTTAAATAATTTTTATTTTTCCGCAAGTGTCATTGACTTTTAATTTTGTGCATGCTAAATTTATTAAAAAATTAACAAACATTGTTAAAAGGGGAACGCATTTCCTTTTAGCTACATAAATAAAATAATAAAGACAACTCTTATTGAGAGCGGTGGAGGGAAAGGCCCTGTGAAACCCGGCAACCTTCAAACGAAATGTTTGAAACGGTGCTAATACCTGCAAAACGAATGTTTTGCATAATAAGAGGAGGAACAATTATGTCCCCCTCTTCAAAGTGAAGAGGGGGTTTTTATATTGATAGAAATGAGGGAGATTCGTGAAATTACTAGATTTATTATCAAAAGGAATTGTAATAGGTGATGGTGCGGTTGGAACGTTATTGCATTCACATGGTTTGCAAAGTAGCTTTGAAGAATTGAACGTATCTGATCCAGATCTAATTATATCCATTCATAAACAATATGTAGCTGCTGGAGCAGATGTAATTCAAACGAATACGTATGGAGCAAATGAGGCGAAATTACGTATGTATGGTTTAGAAAATCAAGTTACAAAAATTAATAGAGCGGCAGTGAAATTGGCGAAAGCATCTGTGACAGATAAAAATGCAATTTTAGGAACAATTGGTGGTATGAAACATATCGGAGCTGTTACAACGACTGATATGGAAAGGGAGTTTATATTACTTGAACAGGCGGGGGCTTTACTAGAAGAACAGGTTGATGGATTACTATTAGAAACTTTTTATGATGAATTTGAATTACTTCATGCTGTTAAAGTGTTGCGTAAGCAAACGAATATTCCGATTGTTGCGCAATTAGCGTTACATGAAGCAGGTACGACTCAAAATGGAAATGATGTCAATGAAATATTAAAGCAGTTTATAGATTACGGTGCAAATGTTGTTGGATTGAATTGTCAACTGGGGCCGCTTCATATGACGGAAGCTTTCAAAATGATATCGATTCCGCAAAATGGCTATTTATCAGCATACCCAAATGCAGGTCTCCCGAATTATGTAGAGGGACGTTACGTATATGAGGGAAGTCCAGCTTATTTTGAAGCAATGACACCGAAATTTATTGAGCAAGGTATTCGGTTATTGGGTGGCTGTTGTGGTACGACTCCAGAACATATTCAAAGTATGAAGCGCGCTGTTGCGAATATTACCCCTGTAATAGAAAAAGAAACGATTCAAAGGCCAAAAGTCGTTCATACGCATGAGAAACGTTCGAAGGCTCACGTCACTCTAGCAGAGAAAGCAAAAAAACAAACGACAGTTGTAGTGGAATTAGATCCACCGAAAACGTTAGATACACAGCGTTTTTTTGAAGGAGCAAGAGCGTTAAAAAGAGCGGGAGCAGATGCTATTACTCTAGCAGATAATTCATTAGCATCGCCTCGTGTCTCTAATATGGCGATGGGTGCGTTATTAACGAAGCATGATATCCCAGTATTGACGCATTTAACGTGTAGAGATCATAACGTCATTGGACTACAATCTCATTTGTTAGGTTTATCGGCGTTAGGGATGGAAGAAGTGTTAGCTTTAACTGGTGATCCAGCGCGCGTTGGTGATTTTCCCGGTGCCACTTCTGTATATGATTTATCCTCTATTGAGCTTATTAAAATGATTAAAGAAATGAACGATGGACGTTCAATTTTAGGGAAATCAATTGGACCGGCGACAAGGTTTTCTGTAGGCGGCGCATTTAATCCTCACGTGAGGCACTTAAAAGCAGCGGTTAAGCGAATGGAACGAAAAATAGATGCTGGAGCGGAGTATTTTTTAACTCAGCCAATTTACGATATCAAGTTAATTGAAGAAGTGTATGAAGCGACAAAGCATTTGGAACAACCTATTTTTATTGGAATTATGCCGTTAGTAAGTAAGCGGAATGCAGATTTTCTTCATTTTGAGGTGCCGGGTATTACTCTTCCTGAAGAAATAAGAGAGAGAATGGATGGACATGAAACGAAAGAGGCAGCAATTGAGGAAGGGATTCGCATTTCACAAGAATTGGTCGACGCAGCGATGAAATATTTTAATGGTATTTATCTTATTACACCATTTTTAAAGTATGAAATTACAGAACATCTTGTTAAATATGTAAGAGAAAAGCAAGAAGTGAAAGAAGGTATTAATTGATGAAGTGTATAGAAGAAAAATTGAAAAATAGCATTTTAATATTAGATGGTGCAATGGGGACAATTATTCAGCAAGAGGATTTAACTGCTGAAGATTTCGGAGGAGAAGAGTACGAGGGCTGTAATGAATATTTAGTGGAAACAAGACCAGACGTTATTTTAAAGATTCATAAAGCTTATATTGAAGCTGGAGCGGATATTATTGAAACAAATACATTTGGGGCAACGAATATTGTACTAAGTGATTATGAGCTGTCTCATTTAGATGAAGAACTAAATGAAAAGGCAGCACTTTTGGCGAAGCAAGCTGTTAAAGAAAGCGGGAATGAAGTATATGTTGCGGGAGCGATGGGACCAACAACGAAAGCAATTAGTGTTACTGGTGGTGTGACTTTTGAAGAATTGATTGAGGCTTATACAAGGCAGGCACGAGGATTATTAAAAGGAGAAGTTGATGTATTACTCGTTGAGACGAGTCAAGATATGCGTAACGTGAAAGCAGCTTATATTGGAATTCAAGCTGCTTTTGAAGAACTGAAAAAAACGGTTCCTATTATGATTTCAGGTACGATTGAGCCAATGGGAACGACTCTGGCTGGGCAAACAATTGAAGCTTTTTATTTATCAGTAGAACATATGAAACCATTATCTGTTGGGTTAAACTGTGCGACTGGTCCGGAGTTTATGAGGGACCATATTCGTTCACTATCTGATTTATCGGAGTGTTACATTTCTTGTTATCCAAATGCAGGTCTTCCTGATGAAGATGGACATTACCATGAATCTCCATCTTCTCTTGCTGAAAAGGTGAAGCGATTTGCTGAAGAAGGGTGGGTTAATATTATTGGTGGTTGTTGTGGCACGACACCAGAACATATAAAAGCAATGAAATCCGCGCTAGCATCTCTTAAGCCTCGTGACCATCATGAGAGAGAAGGACATGGAATTAGTGGATTAGAAGCACTGCAATATGATGAGTCTATGAGACCGTTATTTGTAGGTGAAAGAACGAATGTTATTGGGTCACGTAAATTTAAACGATTAGTAGCAGAAGGGAAATTTGAAGAGGCTGCTGAAGTGGCAAGAGCGCAAGTGAAGAAAAATGCTCATATTATTGATATTTGTATGGCAGATCCTGATCGCGATGAAATAGAAGATATGGAAAACTTCTTAGCAGAAGTTACGAAAGTTTTAAAAGTACCGATTATGATTGATTCAACAGATGAAAATGTGATGGAGCGAGCTCTTACTTATATTCAAGGAAAAGCTGTTATTAATTCAATTAATTTAGAAGATGGAGAAGAACGATTTAAAAAAGTGACACCGCTTCTTCAGAAGTATGGTGCTGCTATAGTTGTAGGAACAATTGATGAAGACGGTATGGCGGTTAGTGCGGAGCGAAAGATAGAAATTGCGAAAAGAAGCTATGAATTACTTACAAAGAAGTATGGGATACGCCCGTCAGATATTATTTTTGATGCACTTGTGTTTCCGGTAGGGACAGGTGATGAAGAATATATTGGTTCAGCAGCAGCGACTATAGAAGGAATTCGCCTTATTAAAGAAGCGTTACCAGAGTGTTTAACGATTTTAGGGGTAAGTAACATATCATTTGGTTTACCACCGGCTGGACGTGAGGTATTAAATTCAGTCTTTTTATATCATGCTACGAAAGCAGGGTTAGATTACGCGATTGTGAATACGGAAAAATTAGAACGCTATGCGTCGATTCCAGAGGAAGAAAAACGCCTTGCAGATGCACTACTGTTTGAAACGACGAAAGAGACGTTAGAAGAATTTACAAACTTTTACCGAGTTGCTAAAAAGAAAGATATCGTTGTGCAAGAAACGTTAACGCTTGATGAAAGACTAGCAAATTATATTGTAGAAGGTACGAAACAAGGATTACACGAGGATTTAAGTCTTGCGCTTGAAGAAGGAAGAAAACCTCTTGATATTATTAACGGTCCGCTTATGACAGGGATGGATGAGGTAGGACGACTATTTAATAATAATGAACTTATTGTTGCTGAAGTATTGCAAAGTGCTGAAAGTATGAAAGCTGCTGTAAGCTATTTAGAGCCACATATGGAATCTAGTGATAGTGCGAAAAAAGGGAAAGTATTATTAGCAACTGTAAAAGGTGACGTGCATGATATTGGGAAAAATCTCGTTGAAATTATTTTAGCAAATAACGGATATGAGATTATTAATTTAGGAATTAATGTACGTTCGGATCGAATTGTTCAAGAAGTACAAGAAAAGAAGCCGGATATTATAGGCCTTTCCGGTTTATTAGTAAAATCAGCGCAACAAATGGTAACGACTGCTGAAGATTTAAAAGCAGCAAATATTGATGTTCCCATTGTTGTAGGTGGTGCGGCGTTAACGAGAAAGTTTACAGATAATCGGATTTCACCATCATATAAAGGGCTCGTTTGTTATGCGAGTGATGCGATGACGGGGCTCGATATTATTAATAAGCTTCAAAAAGAAGAAGAGCGTGAGAAGATGAAACAGGATAAAAAAGAACGTCATCTTCATATCGTAAAAAAAGAGGAGAAGAAAGTAGAAATTCCAGCAGTAATTGAGCCATTACCGAAGGCTGAAGTTATCGTGCCTGATTCAACAAAACGAATTGTATTACGAGATGTTCCTGTTTCACATCTCGCACCATTTCTGAATAGACAAATGCTACTTGGGCATCACCTTGGATTAAAAGGAAATGTGAAGAAGCTTTTGAAAGAGGGAGATAAGAGAGCACATGAATTAAATGATTTAATAGATGAATTATTGCAGGAAGGACAATCTTGGTTAAAGCCGAAAGCAGTGTATCAATTTTTCCCAGCGCAAAGCGACGGACAAAACATTGTAATATATAATCCAGAAGATCATACGCGTGTTATAGAGCGTTTCACATTTCCTAGACAAGGAAAGGCTCCCTATCGTACTTTAGGTGATTATTTGCGCCCAATAGGAGATGAGATGGACTATGTTGCTTTCTTATCTGTTACGGTTGGGGAAGGAGTTCGGGACATTGCTGAAGAGTGGAAGGCGAAAGGTGATTACTTACGTAGTCATGCCATTCAATCGTTAGCGCTTGAATTAGCGGAAGGACTTGCTGAAAAAACACATATGCTCATTCGTGACCGCTGGGGCATTCCGGACTCACCTGAACTGACGATGGAAGAACGTTTCCGTACGAAATATAGAGGAATACGAGTGTCATTTGGTTATCCGGCGTGTCCAGAACTTGCAGATCAAGAAAAGCTATTTCGCTTAATTCATCCAGAGGAAATAGGTATTTCATTAACAGAAGGATTCATGATGGAGCCAGAAGCGTCCGTAACGGCTATGGTATTTTCTCACCCTGAGGCAAGATATTTTAGTGTATTATAGTCTAGAAGGGGGAGACGTATGAAGAAAATAGTCTTTACAGGTGGCGGTTCGGCAGGACATGTAACACCTAATTTAGCCATTATCCCATATTTACAGGAAGACAACTGGGATATCTCTTATATTGGTTCTCATCAAGGTATTGAGAAAACGATTATAGAAAAGGAAGGCATTCCCTACTATAGTATTTCGAGTGGAAAGCTACGTCGTTATTTTGATTTGAAAAATATAAAAGATCCTTTTCTTGTAATGAAGGGTGTTATGGATGCGTATGTAAGGATTCGAAAACTAAAACCAGATGTAATTTTTTCAAAAGGCGGTTTCGTATCTGTACCAGTCGTAATTGGAGGATGGCTAAATAGAGTACCAGTTTTATTACATGAATCTGATATGACACCAGGACTAGCAAATAAAATTGCGCTTCGTTTTGCTTCGAAAATATTTGTTACATTTGAAGAAGCAGCGAAACATTTACCGAAAGAAAAAGTAATATATACGGGATCTCCTGTACGTGAAGAAGTGCTGAAGGGAAATCGTGAAAAAGGTTTAGCGTTTTTAGGTTTTTCACGTAAAAAGCCAGTTATTACGATTATGGGAGGCAGCTTGGGCGCGAAAAAAATTAATGATACGGCTCGAGAAGCATTACCAGAACTTCTTAAAAAATATCAAATTGTTCACCTTTGCGGAAAAGGTAACCTTGATGAAAGTTTACAAAATAAAGAAGGATATAGACAATTTGAATATGTACATGGAGAACTGCCAGATATATTAGCGGTAACAGATTTTGTTATTTCACGCGCGGGCTCCAACGCAATTTTTGAATTTTTAACATTACAAAAGCCGATGGTTTTAATTCCATTATCGAAATTTGCAAGCCGTGGAGATCAAATATTAAATGCAGAGTCCTTTGAAAGGCAAGGGTATGCCTCCGTATTATATGAAGAAGATGTAACTGTAAAATCTCTTATAAAGTATGTCGAAGAATTGAATCAAAATAATGAGAAGTATAAAACAGCACTAAAAAAATATAATGGAAAAGAAGCAATTAAAACAATCATTCAAAATATTTCAGAGGCATGATGAAACAATCATGCCTCTTTTAGTAGGGTGAAAGATTCCAAGAATTGATATTTTTATGTTACAATAAAGTGAAACTTTAATCAGTTGGGTTCATCCCACATCTAACTTCTTTACTGTTACTAAATTTTGAGGAGGTAGTCTTACTGCCCTCAAATAGCGGGATAACAAATGGGTTAATAGGGAAATTCCAATTAATGAGGCGTGAAAATACGAATGGATTAGGAGTGACTGTGTTGGAGCTAAGTCTCTATGAAAATACTGCACTTATTATATGCTTTGTGTTGTACGTTGGTAGTGTTATTGTTTATATTTCAAGGAAATTTTCGCAAGAAAGAGAGCTTGAAAAGTCAGAGATAACAGCTGAACTAGAAATGTTAGCTGATGAAAGTTATAAAAAACAAAAAATAAAAGAAGACCATGAAGCATCCCATCATTTAAACGCAAATAAGTTTTAAAGATGGGGATTTTTTTTGAAATTGTTCTTTATTATAGCTATAACAAATAACGCTAAAAAGGAGTTTCCCCATACACAATGAAGGAGTGTATATAAATGAATTTTTATATCGCCTCAGGTTTCCAAAATAAACATCTTGTACATTCCGTAGCAAATGAACTGAAACATGTAGGATGGCACCATACATATGATTGGACCAAAAATGAAAGAGCAGCGAATGAAGAACAATTAAGAGAAATTGGTCAGGCAGAACGAAATGCTGTAAAAGAAGCGGATGTATTTTTACTTATATTAGATGGCGGAAACGGGAGCCATACAGAGTTTGGAATGGCGATTGCACTAGAGAAAACGATATATGTATATCATGCAGGAAACCCGCTCCAAACAACGTTCTATCACTTGCCAGAAATAAATATTTTTGAAGGAGATGTAGCTGAGTTTGCATCTTTTGTTATGAATCATGTGAAATAATAGTAACTACCTAAAAGGTTATAAAAGTGATCTTTTGGGTACAGTGATGATAAGAAACGTATATAAAGGAGTACATAATATGAAATTAGAAAATGGATGGGAAACGAGCTTTTTAGAAGTCGTACAAAATAGTGAATTTAAGAAAGAGGCACTTCTTAGTCAATTGCTTTGTCAGGATAGTGAAGAAGTAGAAGAGCTTGTGGATGATTACGGCTACGAAGAACTTGTTGAACGTGAACATGATGATGAGTTAGCTGAAATCTTAGGAGAAGAACTTTTTAGTGAGATAGAACGCCAAGTATTCTTATCTTCAAACCCAGAAGAAAAACTTATTTCATTCGTCAATGGATTAGGTTTTCATGTGCTAGATTGGATCGTTCTTCTTGAAACAGAATTTGGCATTGATAGTGCAAACTTTACATCAGATGCTGTGAAGGTGTTAGAAAAGCGTTTCAGACAGTTTCCATACATAGAGGACAAGACAATTTTTGATATGACATTTGGAGAATCGATGGATGTATTAGAATCTGTTACAGGATTACAACTAAAGGAAAAGATGAACGTATAATGAAAAAAGAACGTGATTGGATCACGTTCTTTTTTTACATAATAATAATTTTATCATCTAGTTTTGTCTGCCCGGTAAGAAGTGCGTTTAAATATTCCACTTTTCTTATACAAGCTTGTATATGTCTTTCAATCTCTTGTAACTCTGCTTGGTGATGCGTTTCAATTGGATGAATTTGTACGTTGAATTTTTCAAATTGACTACTATATG
>NZ_JBEUTW010000270.1:0-3457 GCF_040492675.1 Bacillus sp. AP50 | reverse complement strand
AACGAAAAACAAAAACTGCAGTTAAAGTCCAAATGACGCTAAACAAGAAGATACATTTCCAAACAATTGAGGTTAATATTTGTATATCAAATACAAAACCAAAGAGCCCTATCCACGTAATAATAGCTAAATATATTTTCCAAAGCATTATGATAATCTCCTATTCAATTCAACTTTTAACTTTCAATAAGCCGTATTTAATAAACAATATAGCATTATATTTTTCATAGAAATAATACAATGGATAACAAAATAAGAAGAAAATAAGTACAGTTGGTACATCATCTATAATAGAAAAATATTTTACTAGTAATTCCTTAATACTCTCTCCAATTATAATAAACAGTGGAATGATACAAATTGCTGCTAATATTAAGCACGGTGTGATCCTCATTTCTTTTAACCTCACCTTGCAGTGTGGACATCTGAATGAAAAAGGATGCGGGAGATCAATAATATGTTGCGCAGTAATCTCTCCTTCACACTGTGGACATTCAATTATTTCTTTCATTTAACTCAACTCCTTTCTATCTACAAAAAGAACACTATCCAATAGCGCTCTTTTACTGCCGAATATATTACTTTTGTGTATAACCAAATAACAATGTAAATAAATTGAGCCGTAAAGGCAATAATACATCTCTTCTTTTAAACAGAAAGTTTATAAATACTGACGATACTTCGACAATTTCCTCGGAAATATTTCCTTTCCCCACATAATTTGATACACTACACATGAATAAAAACTTGTATTACATAAACTAAAATAATAACTTACTGTACAAATTAAAAAGCACACTCTTCATATGAAGAATGTGCTTTTATGTTATTAACGTTTAATCCAAACAGCACCTGCCGATTTATCTTCTGCCTGTCCAACAACTTGGAATTTAAGTCCAAGGTTTGGAACTTTTCTTCCTGCGTCTGCAATTTGCTTGTTACTATATACTTTTGAATCATCAAAAGTTGTAACACCTTGTAATCCAGAATAGTTAAACTGACCACGTGTTAATGAATTTACACTCCATGCTGGTGTTTTATCAAATGAAAATGCAGCATCTGCAATTTGCATGCCCGTATTACCGTATGCTGGTTTCCCGTTTAAATTACCAACTAGCGCTTCTGGATGAGAGTCAACAACACCAAGGAATCCTTCACCTGGATGCATCCCAACCCAGTTATCTTTAAAACTATCATCTGCATACCAAACGACAAGACCTGTATTATACACTGGACCTTTTCCTGCTTTTAATCCATTATCTGATCCCGCATAGTTTCTCCATTCTAAGTAGTAGTAATGAGCTTTCTTCTCTGTCCCATCAGAAACAACAAAACCATTTAAATTCATTTTAGACTGTCCTTCTGCATCATCAGAAAATACAACTTGTCCATCAACAGTTACATTTACATTATCCATCGCAAAACCTTTATATGTTACAGCCGGATCTGTAATATAGTCGAATTGTAGTTTCACTTTTTTGCCTTTAAATTGACTTAAATCATATGATTTATCAATCCATTTCCCATCTGTTGTATCTTTATCTCCTTGGACTACTTTTTCTCCAAGTCTATCAATTAACGTCTTCGTTCCATCTTCTGTTACTGCATGTACTTCGACGAAATCGCACTCTGCTTCTAACTCATAATTTGCTTTATAATCGAATTTTGCATTTGTTCCCTTTGTTAAATCAAAGAATGGTGTCTCTAACGTTGTATGCATATCATCGCCTCTTGTACTATAATATGCATGCTTTCCAAACTCCGGTTTAATCGTTTCAACACTTTTACCTGGTAAGTTAACACGTACAACGCCTGGACGATTTGATTTCGTAACACTTTGATCAATATAGGTAGGAACTCCCACACCACTCTTAATTTTATCGTAATCTACTTCTAATATTTTTGCCCAGTTGCCACCCATATTCTTTTGTAAGAAGTCTTTATTTTGTGGTGAAAAACTAGTCGGCTCTGTTCCTGCGATTTTCCCTGTCCAACTACCTCCACTCATTAATGACCAAGCTTCGACTGGTGAACCATTTCCAGTATATTTCGTGTCATATTCATCTGGTAATCCAAGATCATGTCCAAATTCATGTGCAAACACACCTACAGCTCCATCTTCTGGTTCAATTGTGTAATCATGTGCTGCTACTTTACCACCAAAGTAATCTACCTTTGATTTCGTACCTTCAATCGCTACTGGATCTACTGCTAATTTTGAACGATGTGACCAGATCGCATCATCACCTAATTTACCGCCACCAGCTTCTTGACCAACACCAGCATGGATTACCATTAAATGATCAATTACACCGTCAGGTTCATTTTGATTCCCGTCCCCGTTTGTATCATATCTATCAAATTGATCAAACTGGGATAAATCTAGTCCTTTCTCAGCAGCTGCATGCAAAGCTTCTTTCACTAAATCACGTGCACCTTTCGGACCTTTATTATCGTGCCCACTGCTACCATCAGCTCCATAATCAGATGCTTTTCCTGGAACAGTTAGCCACTCCGTTACATATCCATCTGTCGTATAACTACCACCAGACTGCTCTTCATAGTATTGTTTAAACGTTTTTACTTTTGAACCATCAAATAAAGTATACGGCTCATTACCGAACAACATCTTTTGATAATGTTCTCTACTAAAGTCTTTCGAATACATATAACCTGGTGTTTGATCAATATTATTATGTTTATAATCACTAAATTCAACGAGTAGCACTAATACTTTATCTGATCGAACAGATCCCTTATATGGAACTTGCTTTGCTTTTGAAGTTGGAACTTGCCCATTCAATTGATTTTTATTTGGTTCTGGCTTTTGCTCAAGGCTAACATTTTTTTCAGCCTTTTTTACATTTTCCTTTTCTTCCATCTTTTTCTCTTTTACTTTTTTTGTGAAATCAGACGTTTCTTGTGAGTGAGCATCTGGAAGAATTTCTTTATTCGCCTGATCTCCTTGTTTCTTTTCAATATATTGCTCAACAGCTTTTTTCGTCTCTTCTTTAGAAGATGATGGATTAATTGTTCCTCTTTCTTTCAGTGCTTCCGCTAAACGATCTTCTTGAATTAAATTGTAATCAATTGGTGTTGTAGATACATTATCTTTCTTTTTTGCTGCCGTTTCTGCATATGCTAACGGAGCACTCATTACAGATGTACATCCGATAATTGCCGCAATTGCTAATGATGACAACACTTTAAATGGTGCTTTTCTTCTCATTCCATTTCTCCCCTTTTATAAAACTTAAAATTCAGATAAATCGGTGCGTTTTTGTCGAAATCTCTGTTTACTACCCTCCCTATATAAAAAGACATAATTCTATAAACATTAAGCTTTTTGTTATAGAATCATGCCCTCCAGTTTTCTGGTCAGACCCTCTATCTTTTTATCCCTTGGTTCAATTAATAATCAGTGGGGGGATGAACAAAGCCCCCACTGATTAAAGTT
>NZ_JBEUTW010000269.1:0-3210 GCF_040492675.1 Bacillus sp. AP50 | reverse complement strand
TTAAAGAGTTAAGGAAAACAAAGCGCAAAAAGAATGTCAGTAAAGGAAAATAGGTAAGAGGAAGAACAACCTGTTGCAAGTTGGAGAGTTAAGGAAAGCAAGGCGCAAAAGAAATGTAAGAAGAAGAAATAGGGAAAAGAAAGAGCAGCATGTTGCAAGTTGAGAAATATAAGGAAAACAAAGCGCAAAAAGAATGTAAGTAAGGAGAAAGAGGTAAGAAAAAAAGCAACCTGTTGCAAGTTGAAGAGTTAAGGAAAGCAAGGCGCAAAAGAAATGTAAGAAGAAGAAATAGGGAAAAGAAAGAGCAGCATGTTGCAAGTTAAAGAGTTAAGGAAACAAAGCGCAAAAAGAATGTCAGTAAAGGAAAATAGGTAAGAGGAAGAACAACCTGTTGCAAGTTAAAGAGTTAAGGCAAACAAAGCGCAAAAGGAATGTAAGTAAGAAGAAATAGGTAAGAGGAAGAGCAACCTGTTGCAAGTTGAAAGCAAAGCGCAAAAGAAATGTAGGAAGAAGAAATAGGGAAAAGAAAGAGCAGCATGTTGCAAGTTCAGGAAAGAAAGTTGCAAAAGGAATGCAAGAAAAGCAGAATAGAGAAGAAAGAAACAAAAATTTGTAAATATCTGTTACAATAAATTAAATATAATAGTAGTTAAGATTTTTATACTGAGAATTATTTAATTGTGATCCATGGTTTAGGGAGGAAAAGAAAGTGGATAACTTATTACAAATGTTTCGAGATGCATTGTTAATCTCTGAGCCAATTTATAAAACTAACGAGCTAGTATGGAATAAGTGGAATGCATATTTTAAAGATGTTGAAAACAATAATAATAAAGTACTCACATCACCTCATGCTTCCCCATCATTTACTGCATTAGTGTCTTGGCTAGAGAAAAAACAAGAATCCGGTACTACATTAGTACAAATTTATGCCAAAATTGATTCCTATAAGGAAGAAATATATAAAGAAATTGAAGGATTTATAGACAAAGAATTCCAAAATATAGCTTCTTCAAGTTCCATAATAGTAGAAAATGATCAAAATATAGAAGAGACAAGTATAGTAAACCATGAGGATTATTATGAGGTAAATAACTCTGCTGTTTATTATAAGCTAAGAGATGGGATTGCAAAAAATCAATTTGAAGAAGATGAATTAAGTAAGGTTTTACAATATCCTATTGAAACAAAATCTTCTAATGGTGTAGCCCAGCTTTCTTCACACAAAGATGAAGATTTAAGACTTACTAATATAGAAGAAGCTGCTCGATGGAATACTCTTGTCGATGATGTAATGAGTAATATGGATGATTTAACGGCAGATTGTCTAGATGCAATTACAATACAATGGATAAACGAAGCAAAATCTCCAGACGAATTCATTGATTTTTCTTATGAGCAAGTTTTAGAGATGTGCAACATTCCAAAAACAGTAGTCAAAAATAAGGAATACTATAGAGCGGAAGATAAAATTAAAATAGCAAAAAGAATTGCGGCTTTAGCAAGTATTTTTATCTATTTAAATGATGAGAATGAAGTCGTAGTATTAAATGATCGTGAAGATGAAGGGGAACGACTAGAATTAAAGCGTGAGGTTGTTAAACGATTATTTGTATTAGATTCGGTTGTATTGTGGAGACATAGTGTTACAAATGAATATATGGGTATTGAATCTTGTCGTATTAAGCCAGGCAGCTTTTTAACCAATTATTTATACGGATCAAATAATACAACAGCATTATTGTCTAAAAAAGCACTTGAATACAATAGTTATAGACACAAATATCATAAAAGGTTAATACGATACTTAACATGGCAATGGAGAATTAGACAAATGTATTCATCATTGAAAAAGCCATATTCTATAGGTGGGGACAAAGGCCTGCTAGCAGTAATGGATATCCCGAAAGATTGGAAGCCTAATCGTATTAGAGAACAGTTAGAAAACGTTCTAATGGATTTAGAAAATGAAAAAGTAATCTCTCATTGGGAGTATAGTGGTCCACTGGATGAACAACAAATTGGGAAACGTAATTGGTTTAAAAATTATTACACTAACTTAGGAATAACGATTTTGCCACCTGAAGAAATGTTACAGTCAATGGATAGGGTAATAGGAAAGAAGAGTATAGAGGAACCACAAGAGCAGTTACCGGAAGTAACAGTTGTTAAAGAAATAAAGAAGACTGTAGAATCAGTCGAACAAATAGAGAAAAAGATCCGTGACAAAATACTGAAAGTACACAATGAAAAAAAGGTAAGCATTCGTGAAATAGCAGATGAAATGAGTATTTCTCCGTCTACATTATCTAGGTTTTGTAATTATAAAACAAAACGTTTATCTAAAAAAGCATTAGAAAAGCTAACAAAATGGTGTGAAAGGCAAGAAATATTAGAAAAGATGTAACATAGACTAAATATTTCTTTTAATAATAGTCAAAGTAAAAATACACATACATTATGTATGTGTATTTTACTTATTATTACCAATAATAGTCTGAATTTTCTTTATTGATGGTGGTTTTGGCGGGCGAAGATCCTACTGGAAAGTCATTATAGTTATGCTGTTTAATCCACTGCAATTAAATTTCTTGTCTTATCGATATGGTTCAGTAACATACGATATTCTTCTTCATACATAGTGATACGTTGTAGAAGAGATTGATTCTCTGTTTTTAAATCTTCAATTTGATTTTGTAATTTTGTCAATTCATTCACATCTTTATAATTTTGTAGAAAGAGAATAATATCATCTAATGTAATAGACAAAGAGTTTTTTTCTTTTTCTGATGGGGAGAGGGGAATGTTGTTTCCCATTTTTCGGTCTTGTTTTGCTAGTTGTATTTCTTCTTGGTATTGTTTTCTCACATATGAATTCCAACGAAATCCACAAGCTGCGGGTGTTCTAGCTAGTAGTTTTGCTACTTCTTTGAATGCAGCTAACTGTGTTCCACCGTTACGAATATTCTGAAGTACTGTTGATGCGAGAAGTAAATCGTTATCATCAGTCCAGGAATCTTGTCTTGAGATTACCACGTTTTAACCCCCCTTATATGTTTTATATTATATATATGCAATTACACAAAATGATAGAAGTTTAACTTCTCTTGAAATAATTGGGAGTAAGTTGGTAGAAGTATGTATGATTTTACATGCAAAATTGCATTTAAGGTTGACTATTCCACAAGGTGTAACTATACTGGTTACAGT
>NZ_JBEUTW010000268.1:0-976 GCF_040492675.1 Bacillus sp. AP50 | reverse complement strand
TCAAGCTAAGAAAATACAACTTCTCCCGGAATGTAAATTTTATCCATTGTTGAATACTGATAAGATGGTTATGTTAACTGAAGGCAATAGATTTATATAAAAAGAATATTGTAATCGACTTAGCTCGTGAAGAGAAAAAATAAAGTATATGATAAAAAACGCAAACCCCTAATCAAAAGAGGCTTGCGTTTTTTAACTAACGTTTTTCCAAATCCTTAAGTTGATGGGCATGTATGATGACCACTAACAGACCATTTGAAATGAAAAATTACTAAGTAAAAAAACTAGCGGTTTCTAATTGCGTTTCCTCTTTTTTATTTCAAATCAAGATTCTTAACAGTTTTTAAAGTGAATTACATGCATTCAAAGTTAATTGTATGGTTAAAAAGATTGATTAACAGGTTGATATATAGTAGCTAAAGTTTGCACTTCTGATTCTGGAGCTGTAGATAATGGATAATACCCTTTTTTGACCATATATTGCCATACATCGTATGCATGTCTACCACTATTTAAGAATGCATTTTCTAAGAATGTTCTTAAGTTAGGGTTTGCGCATTCTAATACAGAACCAGCATAATTTAAAGCTGCTGACTTTTGATTTAATAAGTATCCAGTTGCAATTGCTCGGTCATTAGGTGGTGCTCCGCTTACATCCGGAGTAACAGGCGGCAATTCTTCAACAGGTGTTCTTAAGTAAGAAGATAGTACAGGTGTTAACTTAGATGGCTGAAATTTTTCAATATTTGGTTCACTTAGACTCTGTACGAATTCAACTTTTAAATTATAATCCTGCACATGTAATGGAAAATGTTGTTGCAATAATTGTTTTAATTCGGGATCTTGTGCCTGCTTAATGTATGTACTCATCGTATTAATTGTATTGTAACAACCAGCAATTAATTCACTTAAATCACGTAATTCATGTGTAGCTAATTGCATATTTTATTCCTCCTTTTTCATATCAATTCTATGT
>NZ_JBEUTW010000267.1:0-15515 GCF_040492675.1 Bacillus sp. AP50 | reverse complement strand
ACTATATACTTGTATGTATTCTATTGTATCAAACGAAATCATATTTACGTATTTTGAAAATCTTATGACATAATTCAAAAATAAGTTGACACTCTAATTGATAAGCATTATCATTATAATTTTATGTTGAAAAGTTTTACAAACCGTTTTACAATAAGGTTATAATTTTTATGGCGAGCTTTTCACATACATATTATCAGGAGGGAAAAAAGATGGCAAAATATACAATCGTTGATAAAGATACTTGTATTGCATGTGGTGCTTGTGGCGCTGCTGCACCAGACATTTATGACTATGATGATGAAGGTATTGCATTTGTAACATTAGATGATAACCAAGGTATCGTTGAAATTCCAGATGTATTAATTGAAGATATGATGGATGCATTCGAAGGCTGTCCAACTGACTCAATTAAAGTTGCTGACGAATCATTCGACGGAGACGCTTTAAAATTCGAATAGTCTTTTATTAACTTCAAAAAATGCCCCTCATATTGATGAGGGGCATTTTTTGTATCTAAATTTTATTTTCCTTAATAAAAAACCATTAGTAGTTTCACACTACTAATGGTTTTAATATATATTATGCATTTTTCATTTTTGCAAACACCCATACTTTCAGGCGTGAGAATAATGCTACAAATACAATTGTTACAACAATCCCTTTAATTAAATTAAATGGTAAGATTGCCGTTACAACCGTTGTTCTTATAGCTTCGCTAGACATAGCCGGTGAATTTAAAAACCAAGTGTAAGCCGGGAATATGATGATGTAGTTTAATACACTCATAATAAGTGCCATTGTAATTGTCCCTAGCATTAATCCTGTAGTTAAACTCTTCACAGTACGATACTTTCTAAATAAGAAAGCTGCTGGTCCAATAAATAAACATCCTGCAATAAAGTTTGCAATTTCTCCAACTGGTACTCCCGTTAAACTTCCTTGAATCCCGTAATGTAAAATGTTCTTTATCGCCTCTACAATCACTCCTGCTACTGGTCCAAAGATAATTGCTGCAATTAGAGCTGGTACATCACTAAAATCAATTTTCAAAAATGGCGGAAGCCCTGGGAACGGGAAATCTAACATCATTAGTAAATATGCAATACTACTTAGCATCGCTACACTCACCATCTGCACTACACTGTTTTTTTGTTTCATCTTTCTCTCTCCTTTTCCATCGATCATCTCATGGAAAGTGGAAAGGTTCTGCTATGCCTATTTTTTCATAGAACGAAAAAACCCTTTGTGTTTTACACAAAGGGAGAATTTAAGGCACATCAAACAGACGTTCAAATCCATATCTTTTTTGAACGCTTGAACCTCCATCTTCTCCCATCCAGACTATACTGTCGGCTTTGGAATCACACCAAATCCTGCCTTAACGGCTCGCGGGCTTAGAACAAAATCATAAATAGTTCATCACCGCCGGTCGGGATTTTCACCCTGCCCCGAAGATAGACCGATATTCTATTTTCCCCTTCATTATACAACAACCTCATAACATTGTGAACTAAAAAATTGTAACTTATTTAAAATTAGTTATTTATTTTTCGTAACAAAAAATAAATTGCGAGATATTTTACAATACAATCCATTTTTTTATTATTCGGCATTTCTCTTTTGAATTACCTAGTCATATATAATTAAAAGTGATAAGATATTGAATTGTTAAGATAAGAACATTTTCTGAGTTATGGAGGAAATGTCATGAAAAAAGACAAGAGACATTCTATTCGAGAAGCAATGAAAAAAAACTTAAGAAAAGAATACTTTTACTTAAAAAAAGAATTACTTTTCTACTGCCCAATTGATTTAGGCACATTCTCAAACGAGACATACTATGCTACTTTCGATGAAGATGGCATCAGTATTTATCAGTATGATAAAAAAACAGAAAGTAAATTAAAATTGTGTGAGCGTCATCCGTGGAAGAGTTGGAATAAAGTGAAGATTGATCACTATTTGACAACTTCTCAATTTATTTTTCAGGGTGAGCGAAATTGGATCTTATCTCTTTTTCAAAAAGGAAAAGAAGCTCAAAAAATTATTGAAGAGCATACATCTTTACAAACAGAAGTTGTTTCCCGCTCTTTCTTAAAAAAACTTCCTGGTTTTCGTTCTAATACACCACTGAATAAATACATCGGTAGTATTTGTTACACTGCACTTATTGCATTTTTATTAAAATGGATGATTCCATTTCAAGCACCACAAATCGCCCTGTATTCTATCTCGATTGGTTGTATGCTTCTTGGCCTACTTTGTTTGACAATCGGTTTAATTGAACCGACTATCGTACTGTTTCGAACAAAAGAGAAAACAAGAACAAAAGTTTTTTACTTATATAGCTATTTAGCTATTTCTGGATTTATATGTGTCTTTATTTTTTGGTAAAAGAAGCCGTCCCAAAATAAATTTTGGGACGGTTTTCTTTTAGATATAGATGCTCTAATTCACTCAATAGTTCTAGCAAAAGCGCCCATATAATTTCATTTACATTGAACCTTATTTAAGAAGAACATAAATTTGTTCAAAGTTTAATTTTTGAGATGTTTCCTTCACTTAACATATAATTGTTGATTAGGATAAATTAGCTCTTGCTGCAATCCATTTTTTTCTTTAATTTCCTTAAGTGTCATACTAAATTTCCGTGCAATACTAACTAAAGTATCCCCTTTTTGTACGACATATAATGATGAAGAAACAACTTCATTTCTTTGTTCATTTAAAACAAGCAATGGGTTCATCGCATTCTTTTTCGCCATCGTCCATCTTCCTTGATGAAGTTCTAGATGTAAGTGTGCACCTCGCGATTCTCCCGTGTTCCCTACTTCTCCAATTTTTTCTCCTTTGGAAATATAATCTCCTTGACCCACATATCTCTTATTTAAATGTGCATATACAGCCTCATATTCTCCGTGTTTAATAAATACAACATTTCCATAACTACTTGAATAATAAGACTTCGTTACCCTACCATCTTGAATAGCTGCCACAGGCGTTCCAATCGGCGCAGCTACATCAATACCATAGTGTTTTCCATGCCTTGTCCCAAAATAATCACTTATCTGACCTTCAACAGGCCATGTCCATCGATTTTCTTCTGCATAAACATGTAATTGAGATACAAACAGCATACTCAATAACATGACGCCGCATTTTAAAACTTTCATATACATCCTCCGTTTTCTAATTACCACCATACCTTCTCTATTTTGGTATATTACAGAAAAAAGTATACAAAAAAAAGAAGGTGAATTACTCCACTTCCTTCTCTTTCTTATCACGAAAAACTAATGCACTACGGTTATACTCCACATCTTTCACTTGTAATCGGGCATTTATTACTCGAGCTATCGCAAATAAATAATCAGATAATCTATTTACATACTTTAAGACAACTTCATTTATTTTCACTTCTTTTTGCAATGATACTATAGAGCGTTCTGCTCTCCTTACAACAGTACGTGCAATATGAATAGTAGCCGCCGCCTCGCTACCACCTGGCAAAATAAAGCGTTCTAATGGCGGGGCTTCTTCTATATATAAATCAATCTTTCTTTCTAAACTTTCAACCATCTCAATTATCACTTTATAAGGAATTTTTTGTTCCACTATTGCCAAGTCTCCTCCGCAATCAAATAGTTCATGTTGAATATTTTCGAGCTCATTGTAAATATCTCTAAAAGCCCCGCCTTGAACCTTAGTCATTGCATATCCAATATGAGAATTTGCCTCGTCTATTGTTCCATACGCTTCCACACGGATATCATCTTTATCAACCCTGCCACCTATTACACTTGTCGTTCCTTTATCTCCTGTTTTTGTATATAATTTCATTTCTTCACAGCACCCTCTCTTGTTATTCTTGATTCGATTAAGATAGAAAAAAGTTCTACCATTCTTTATTTAATTGAGTTTACAAAAAAATAAAAAACAGCAGAACTTTATTCATTATCAACTTTAAAAAAGCATATCTAAATTATACGATTCGGTAAATATACAGAGAATGTAGTTCCTTCTCCAACAACACTTGATACAGAAATTTTACCGTCATGGCCTTGAACAATATTTTTCGCAATTGCAAGCCCGAGTCCTGTTCCACCCTTTTTCCCACGTGTTCTTGCTTTATCAGCTTTATAGAAACGATCAAATAAAAATGGAATATCCTCTTCTGGAATGCCTACACCCGAATCTTGTACTTCAAAAATGAGGCCATTATTTTTCGTATCAATTACAAGCGTTACATGTCCACCCGCATTCGTATGACGAATTGCGTTATCAATCAAGTTCGTCAACACTTGTTCCATCCGATCTGCATCAAACGCATATTCTTCAATCTGATTCCGGAAATCAACTGTTAGTTCAACTTCTTTATCCTTTGCAATCCCTTGGAATTTACGACCAATTTTTTCCACAAACGGATGTATGTCCACTTCACCAATATGTAACTCTACGTGACCGCTTTCCATACGAGCTAAATCTAACAATTCATTTACAAGTTTACCTAAACGAACGGATTCATCATAAATGATTTGAACAAACTCATCTATTTCCTCTTTCGTTTGCACAATATCATCTAAAATCGCTTCACTATACCCTTGCAGCATGACCATCGGTGTACGAAGTTCATGTGATACATTCGCAATAAAGTCTTGACGCATTTTCTCAAGACGACGTTCTTCCGTCATATCTCGCAGTACCGCTACAGCCCCACGAATTTTCGTTTGATTGTAAAGTGGTGTCATAAGAACTACATAGTTCCCTTTTTGTAAATTAATTTCAACAACTTGTTGTTGCTCGCTTTCTACAACGAGATGGAATAGTTCCACAAGTTCAGAAGGTAATTTTTTACTTAACTCTATCTCTTTTTCTTCTTGCCAAACTTGTAAGAAATGTTCAGCCGGTGGATTAATAACTACGACTTCACCTTCTTGATTTAACGTAATAACTCCATCCGCCATACTACTCAAAATACTGGCTAACTGTTCTTTTTCTTGCTGCAAAGCATTCATATTAAACTTCAACTGTTTACCCATTTGATTTAAGGCCGTTGCCAGCTCACCAATTTCGTCCTGAGATACCATAGGAGCCTTTGCATCAAATTTCCCACGTGACACTTCAAAAGCAACCTCACGCATTTTACGAAGCGGTGCTGTAATCCGAGTAGATAAGAAGAACGCAAAGAAAGTTGTTAATATAATCGCAATCCCAGCGGCTAAGAAAATGAAATCAGTCGTTCTCTCCATATCTTTTATTGGCACTTGTAAAGATTCATATACGAACACTGCGCTTTGATTTTTTGATTGCACTGGTTTCCCAACGATCACAATATCATTTTCAGTGCTTTTATTCTTTCTACTATCAGAAGCTTTTCTAATGTTGTTCTTAATTTCTTTTTTGTCCGTAAAAACAGCGGCTAATTCTTTATCTTCTTTTAAATTATCCATTGTAAGGGTGACTAACCCTTCTTGTTTCGGTGAAGAAGAGATTTCCTTGCCATCTTCTACAATAATAATCCTTGAAAGTGGATCAGAGAATTTGTACGCGATGTTCTCAATCGTTTTTACATCGGCACCTTCTTCAATTAATTCCGTAACACTTGTTGCGACTTTTTGAAGTCTATTTTCACTCATATCAACATAATACGTTCTAAAAAATTGTGAAAGTAAAATCGCAACAAATCCAAGAACAAACGAAACGAGAAGTAATATGGTCATCCATAACTTCCCTACTACACTTCTCCAAAGCATCAGTCGTTCACAACCTCAAATTTGTAACCTACACCCCAAACAGTAACAATCATTTTCGCTGCATCTGGTGATTTTTTGCTTAACTTCTCACGTAAACGCTTTACATGTGTATCAACTGTACGTAAATCTCCGAAGAATTCATATTGCCATACTTCTTTTAACAGCTGCTCACGATCGAATACTTTATCAGGAGCTTTCGCTAAAAATAATAGTAACTCATATTCTTTCGGCGTTAAGTTTACTTCATTGCCATCTGCAGTAACACGGTGTGCATCGTTATCAATTGTTAAGTGAGGGAATACAGTAACATCTTTTGTCGTTGTATCTTGTGTAAAGAATGTTGTTGGTACAGCACGACGTAATACCGCTTTCACACGTAGCACGACCTCACGTGGACTAAACGGCTTTACAATATAATCATCTGTTCCAACTTCAAATCCTTGTACTCTATTTACTTCTTCACCTTTTGCTGTCAGCATAATAATTGGTGTCGCTTTCTTCTCACGAACCCCTTTACATACTTCAATGCCATCTTTACCAGGCATCATAAGATCTAATAAGATTAAATCGTAATCATTTTGCAACGCCATTTCTAAAGCTGTATCACCATTATCTGCTTCTTCAATCGTATATTGTTCTCTTTCTAAGTACATTTTCAATAAACGACGAATACGATCCTCATCATCTACAATTAAAATTCTTGATTCATTTTCCATCTCTACCCGCTGCGTACTCTCACCTCAGCGGTTCACACCTACCCTTCTTTAACTATTATGTTGCGCTATTCTCGTTTATTTAAGCAATCTTCTAAATGTTTCACTTCCCATATTATGCTTCACAAGAATAATAAATTTTGTTCAATTTTTTTCCAAAACTATGTATTTTTTTTGAACTGTATATAATGTCCTCGACATCATTTTACAAAATCAACCGCTACTTTGTCATGTTTTTCTCAAAAAAGAAGAAAAGTTGACAAAAATAAAATAGGAAAGTGACATGCACTCTCCTATTTTATTTCTCTATGCATATGAATGTAAACCGGCAATAATTAAGTTTACTACAATAAAGTTAAACATAATGATTGCAAAACCAATTACTGCAAGCCAAGCTGATTTCTCCCCATGCCACCCTTTAGATAATCGTAAATGTAGTACTGCAGCATAAAAGAGCCACGTTATAAGTGCCCAAACCTCTTTCGGATCCCATCCCCAAAAGCGCGTCCACGCTATTTGAGCCCAAATCATCGCAAAAATTAATGCACCTAATGTGAAAACTGGGAATCCAATTGCAATAGATCGATATCCGATTTCATCTAGTAAATCACTATTCGTATTCTTTACTAACGGCTGAAGTGCCGCCGATACTCGCTTCCGTAAAACAAGTCTTAATACAATATACAGTAATGTTCCAATTAACACTGACCAAATAACCGTATTTAATTTTTTCGCATTTACAATTGCTGGAACTTCAACTGCCGGTTCTAATTTATTTTCTGTCAGTAACTTCCCTTCGTGCGGTCCAACTAAAGCCGGAAGATTGTACCTCATTTCCAGTTGCTGTTCATTTTTATCAATCCATTGAAACTTCGCTTCATATTTCATACTAGAAAATACCGTTGTTACTCCAATAAATCCAACTGTACAAACAAGTGTAAATACTACCGTCTCTAGCCAAAATGTACGTTTACTTCTCGTCGATTGATCTACATTTTTCAATAAATACATAACACCTGTAATAAAACTAATCGCTAAAATGGCTTGTCCTGCTGCTGCCGTCGTCACGTGAATATGTAACCAATTACTTTTTAAAGATGGAATAAGCGGAGATATTTCCCTCGGAAACATACTTGCATAGGCAATTAATAAAAGCGCAACTGGTAATGCAAATAGTCCGATTATGCTTACACGGTACATAAAATACATGACAATAAATGCTCCTACAAGCATCATGCCGAAAAATGTACCGAATTCAAAAAAGTTACTAACTGGCGCATGCCCTGATGCAATCCACCTTGTAACAAAATATACTGTTTGTGCTATAAACCCTAAAATTGTAATCGTTATTCCTACATTTGCCCATTTATGACCCTTTTCTTTAATGGCTCCCCCAAAAAATAGAGTCGCAATTAAATATAAAATAAATGCGGTAAAGAGAAAGTTACTACTTATTTGCACCATATCGTTTCCCCACCTTAACTAATTTTTTTATCAATTACTTTATCATTTGGCTGTGGAATTGCTGTACCTTCTATTACTCTTTCAATATCTTTCTTTAAACCGAACCAATTTTTATTTGTATGCCCTGCAATCCACCATTCATCATTAACACGTTGTATCCAAATACGGCGATGATTCCAATACATACCTTGAATGACACCAACCATAAATATAAATCCTCCAATGCCGAGAATCCAAAGCGTTAAATCTTTTCTTACAGTAAGTGCTGTTGCATTTTGCATTTCAACACCTGCAAACGACATTTTATATTTGTTGTTTCCATCTGGTTCTATATTTTGCTGAATACCAACAAAACTCACTTCACCATCTGGTGTTTCAGGTGTAAACATTTTAAATACAAATGCAGGATTGTTTGGTAATTTCGTTTTCGTATTTGGTTTTCCATTCTCATCAAAATAAAAATCAGGAAAATAGCTTAATAGTTCTAGAGAATAACCAGTTCCTAAATCATATTTTTCCTTAGGATTCGTTAAATCTACTTTAATCGGTCCCCACTTTTGATTATTTTCTTTATTTTGTAAGTTAAAGGACATACTTTTAAATTCACTTTCTTTATAATCCACTTGATACACTGCAAATTGATCAAATTTCAGTGGTTCATTCACTCGAATTTCCGCTTCTTTTACTTTTTCTAATTTCGGTTTTTGTCCTGCTATATTTTCTCCTACTGCTTTATATAATACGGCATTCGTTTGGAAGTTTTTCGCAATCATTTTATCGCCTACACGATCAATCGCTTCATCAAAAACTTCCTTGTCCTTACTTTTATCATAAACTTCTTTTATAAATTTCTCGTTTTTTAAGTAGTATTGTCCATCCGTCCCTGGTATCTCTTTCGTTTCACCGTCACGTAACCAAAGTGCTTCGTCTACGTACATACTCGGTAAAAAACGAAGCATCGCACCGAATAAAAAGATAATAAGACCGATATGATTTACATATGGACCCCAACGCGAGAAGCGTCCCTTTTCTGCTAAAACGTTTCCGTCTTCCACTTTCACGTTATAGTTTCTTTTCTTTAAATTCTTTTGCACTCTTTCCAGGTCACCTTCTTGCGGTGTACCAGTCCCATATAATCTCTGTCTCTTTAAAAAGCTAGGATGTCTTTTTACGCCTTGCTTTTTTAAAGCTTTATAAAGTGGAATAACACGGTCTAAACTACATATCACAAGTGAAATACCGATAGAAGCAATCAAAATCATATACCACCATGAACCGTATAAATTATTAAACCCTAATTGATAGTATAATTGTCCTAAAAATCCGTATTCTTGTTTATAATATTCAGCTGGTGCAATCCCTGGAGTTATGTACATTTCTTGCGGAAAAATAGTTCCTATCGCTGATGCAGCTAAAGTTATTACGATTAGCCATACACCCACTTTTACAGAAGAGAAAAAGCTCCAAATTTTATCGATTATCGTTTTTGTCTGCGTGAGAGATCTCCGTGCACTCCCCTCATAGCGCATATCCAATAGTTTTGTATTTTCATTGCTTTCAAATGGTTTCCCGCAAGCTTCACAAAAAACGGTTCCTATCGGATTAACATGTCCACATTCACATTTAATTTCTTTCAACACTCTCACCGCCCCTGTATCTATATGTACTATTGTATATTCTAACCTCAAGTTACCACAATACTCAGAATTTTTAAACCAGAGGCACTATAGACACGCACCCCTTATGTAAAGGCTTTCTTTATTACGGAGTAATTTTCTTTAAATACCCTTCTAACTGTTCTTTCGTTTGTTCACCTATAATTTGCTCCACTACTTTTCCATCTTTATCAATCAAAAAGCTTGTCGGTAATGGACCTACTCCATATGTTCCTATAATCTTTTGTCCTTTATCAATGGCAACTGGGAATTTCAAACCATACTGGTTCACAAAGTTCTTTACTGCAATATCCGTTTCATCTGCATCTAACGCTATGATTTCAACACCTTTTTCTTTATACTTTGGATATAATTCATTCATATAAGGCATTTCTTTTTCACAAGGTTTACACCACGTGCCCCAAAAGTTTAAAAATACACCTTTTCCCTTTAAATCTTTTAGTTCAATTTTCTTCCCTTCTAAATCCGTCACAACAAAGTTAGGTGCTTCTTTTCCGATTTGCATTTTCTCTTTATTAGCAAAGAATCCTTGATAAAGGGTAAATCCTACAGCACCACATAAAATGAGTAGAATAATAACGCGAAATAATAAGCGATTTTTCTTCATATTACTTCTCCTCTCCTCGATAAATGTTATGTATTATCTTCTGTAAATGTTGTATTGAATAAATCACCAGCAGAGCACTCCACTGGTGAATTTTTAACTCTATAGCTTATCTTGGCTTTGTAGAAGCAAGCGCGCGTAATTGTTTCACCTCATGTGGTGTCAATTCTCTCGCATCACCAGGTCGCAGGCTTCCTACTTCTAAGAAAGCATAACGTTCACGTTTTAATTTCACTACTTTACAGTCTAACGCTTCAAACATACGACGTACTTGACGATTACGTCCTTCATGAATTGTTAATTGTACAATAGCCATCTCTTTACGCTTGTCCCAAGAAATAATTTTCACACGTGCTGGTGCTGTTTTACCGTCTTCTAACGTAACACCGCGTTCTAACATGCGAATTTTCTCACCTGTTAATGGCCCTTTTATTTTTGCAACATATGTTTTTTCAACTTTATATCTAGGATGCATTAATACGTTTGCGAAGTCCCCATCGTTTGTCATTAATAATACGCCAGACGTATCATAATCTAAGCGTCCGATTGGGAATAAACGTTGTGTAATTTCCGGGAAAAAGTCCGTTACAACACTTCTTCCTTTATCGTCTGATACACTTGAAATTACGCCAGTTGGTTTATATAGTAAAAAATAAACAGGTTCTTCTTTTTCAAGAGGGATGTTATTTACTTCTACTTTATCTTGAGGAGTTACTTTTGTCCCTAACTCCTTCACTATTTTTCCATTAACTTTCACTTTTCCTTGCTGAATTAATTCCTCAGCCTTTCTTCTCGATGCAATACCTGCTTGCGCAATCACTTTTTGTAATCGTTCCATTTCTTTTTTTCACCTCGAATTTATCTTACCTTACATTAGAAAGACTTGGCAACCGCATACGCTTTACGGCTATTCGCTTCATCTTACTTAAACAACATAGCGATGATAATAAACATATAAAGGTCAAATCATGTTTTTACCCTTTATTATTGTCCATATTTTTCATATTTCTCACAATAAAAGTTCATCATTTTGTCAAAAATACCACATAAAAAAACCACTATTAAGCTACACCTTAATAGTGGTCGTATACGTATTATAAGCGAAATAGCGTAAAAAATGAATAGTATTACTGAAACAATAAAGAAACGAACACAATTGAGCATATAATCCCGATTAAATCTGCAAAAAGTCCTACTTTTAGTGCATCCCCCATTTTTCTGATCCCAACCGCTCCAAAATATACAGTTAAAATATAGAAAGTCGTATCTGTACTCCCTTGCATCGTAGAAGCCAATCTCCCAATAAACGAATCTGGCCCATATGTGGCAATTAAATCGGTCGTAATACTTAAACCAGCAGAGCCTGAAATAGGGCGTATAAGTGCTAGTGGAACAATTTCTGCTGGAACATGGATCAAATCTAACATTGGCTTCATTACCGATATCATTGCGTCTAATGCACCTGAAGACCGGAATATAGAAATAGACACAAGCATTCCAACCATAAACGGTAAGATGGAAATTGCAATTTGAATCCCTTCTTTTCCTCCCTCAACGAACGATTCATACGTCGGTACTTTCTTTACTGTGCCATATAAAAGGATAAAACCAATTACACAAGGAATTACCCATAAGGAAATTGTATTTACAATACTCATTTTTTCCGCCCCTTTCTACTCCTTCTTCGGTAAAAATAGCGGTCAATCCAAATTGCTCCAATCATAGAAAGTACTTGTGCAATAAATGTTACCCCAACAATTTCAGTAGGATTCGCTGATTCATACGTCATTCGAATGGAAATGACTGTCGTAGGAATTAATGTAATGGCTGATGTATTTAATGCTAGAAACGTCACCATAGAACGGCTCGCCGAATCCTTTCCTCCATTTAACTCTTTCAGTTGTTCCATCGCTTTAATACCAAGAGGGGTTGCTGCATTACCTAGACCAAAAAAGTTTGCCATCATATTTGATAGAATAAATCCCATAGACGGATGATCCTTTGGTATTTCTGGAAACAACCTTTTTACTATCGGCATAAAAAGTGTAACTAATTTTTTTAACAATCCGGCTTCCTCTGCAATTTTCATTAAACCGAGCCAAAATACTAAAACACTAATAAGTCCTATACAAATCGTTACCGCATCTTTTGCTCCGTCAAATACAGCTTTATTCACTTCTTCCATCGTTCCATTTATCATGGCGTATACAATCCCAATGACAGCCATCGCTACCCATACGAGATTAACCATCGTTCCCAACACCTATCATGTAAGAAAAAATTTCTTTCACATTATTCCAGTAAAGTCCCGTTGTAGCTACTAACTTCCGTTTACTATAAAATAAATTCCGTTCTCCAACTTTCTCATTACCAACATAAATGTCTGTCTTCCCAACCTTTACTCCATCCGTAAGTTTTATACTTTTATGGAGTTCAACTTTTAATACTACGTTCTTTTTTTCTTCTTCAGTTAACGGTACCGAAAAACTATTTTTCGTATAAACATGGTTGGCATACTTCTTTTCATTTATTTCAGCAATTGCTCCTTGTCCTAAAACTTTCGTTTGTTTGAAACGTTCAAAACCTTTATCAAACAAATTCATATGATCATCCCAATCACTAGAGGCACTCAAAGTTACGACAATTAAATCTAGTCCATCTTTTGATGCCGTTGTCACAAGCGTTCGCCCAGCTTTCTTCGTAAAGCCTGTTTTTCCTCCTGTTGCAAATTCATAATAAGACGTTACCAGCTTATGTTTATTTTTCCACGGGTAATCCCAAGAATCTGATTTATATGTTTTGGTTCCAAAGATTTTCTTAAATGTCTCGTTTCCCATTGCATATTTCGTTAATAATGCCATATCGTAAGCCGACGAATAATGTGATCCATCTCCATCTAAGCCATGAGGGTTTGAGAAGTGCGTATCTTTCATTCCAATTTCTTTCGCTTTTTGATTCATTAAATATACGAATCCATCTATACTCCCACCCACACTTTCAGCAATTACTTGCGCTGCGTCATTACCAGATCTAAGCATGAGTCCGTATACTAAATCTTCTAACTTCACTTTTTGTCCAGGCTTTAAATAGATTGCCGATCCTTCCACCCTCACCGCTTCATTACTAACTGATACCATTTCTTTCATCTTCCCTGATTCAGCAGCTAATAAGGCGGTCATAATTTTTGTTATACTAGCAATTTTTTGAGGCTCATGTTCTGCTTTTCCGTATAATACACGACCAGACTGTTGCTCCATTAATACAGCATTTCGAGCACTGACATTGCTGTTCATCTTTGCATATGTAGGAATCGGCATAACGCTTGCATACATCATAAGAAGCGTAATGATTACACAAATTCGTCTCATATTTCCCCCCACGTCCTTTTGGCACTTTTTGTACAAGTGTATGCTTGGCCTTTTAAAATATGAACGAAATCTTCCTTCTACTTCCATTAAAAAAGACGCAGAGAATTTGCGTCTAATATGGTGTCCATTCAATTTGTTTCGCAGTTTCAAACCTTTTTTCTACATCAGGCCAATTTACAACATTCCACCAGTTTTTAATATATTCATCTTTTCGATTTTGGTATTGTAAATAATACGCATGTTCCCAGACATCTAGTACAAGGAGCGGTATCGTATCCCATTGTGTAAATAATTGATGAAGTGTACTTTGCAAAATTTCTAACCTTCCAGACCGGGGTACCCAAACGAGAATTGCCCAGCCTGAACCTTCTACTTTAGAGGCCGCTTCTGTAAAATGTTTTTGGAAACGTAAAAAGCTCCCAAAATCTTGTTCAATTTGTTGTGAAAAAGCTCCTCTTGGACTTCCACCACCGTCTTTTTTCATGTTATTCCAAAATATCGTGTGTAAGTAATGACCTGACCCATGAAAAGCCGCTTCCCTTTCCCAATGCTTAATTAAATCAAATTTATTTGTTTTTCTCGCTTCTTCCATCATCTTCTCTGCTTTATTTAACCCTTCCACGTAACTCCGATGATGTTTATCATGATGTAACATCATAATTTCTTTAGAAATATACGGTTCTAATGCATTATACGGATAAGGTAATGGCGGGAGTGTATGTCCTCCAATCGGGACAGCTCGTTCACTATCCCCTCTTTCATATAATTCATATTCCTCTTCTTCTTGCATAAATACTTCCTGCAAGTGATGCTGAATATGTTCTACATCATCGCTTATTTCATACATAAACTCTGCATCTGTTTCATACTCATGCTCTTTCATACGCTCTAATAACGTCTGAATTTTATAGGCAAGCATATGGACATCATACACTTCCATTGCGCGGCTATCTAATACGTGAAGAACACTTTCACACCAATTTTCTACTTCATGAAAGTAATCTGTAAATACACCTTGCTGATTCATGTTGCACCTCCCTAATGCTATCCACTTAACTATATTCAATGAAAATCCCTTATATAACTGTACAAAAGGAAAAGAAGCTAAGTAACCTTAGCTTCTTTTCCTCAATCAATATTTGTGTAACATCTTTGTCTGATAATCCGTCTCATAATATTCTAGTTCTTCACGCATCAATTGAAATTTACCTTCTAAACTCTTCATCACTTGCTCCAAAGATGCAGGTGGTGTTTGTTGAAAAACGATAGAATTTTTCCCTGTATATGCAGACCGACTATTTTCATACCAATGATCACTCTTCGGTGAAAAAAACTCTGCAATTACTTGATGGTAAATCTTATATAAAATTTTTTCAGCTGCTGTTTTTCGAAATGGCTGGCTATTCAACAAAACAAAACATGCATCCTGTCCTTCTTCGCAAAAAACGAGAAGTCGTCTCATTGATGCTAATACCCCTTTATAATATTGCTCATTCCCTGCTGGTGTTTCCTCTAATAAAGAAGGTAACGTATGATAATTTACATAATTGGTTATCAAATTAATAGCATCTTCTAAAAATATAGAAACTTGTTCTGTTTGATTTTCAACCATCAAATTAGACATTTTTCTCTCTCCTTTGCCATTTCACGCTATTTCTACTCTTTTATTTTTATGTAATTCAGCCAATATTTCTTGTACTTTCGACACCGTTCCCTCATCAAAATATTGTTGAAATTCTTCCATATTATTTAAATACAAACGTTTTTGCGCACGAAGCTCCTTATCTTTCACTAAACAACATATCGCTACAATATCACGCAAATATATGTTTTGTTCTTCTACTTTATACACTGGATTTCCTTCAAAAGGAGTAATTTCTTGTAAAACTTCTTCAAAATATCGAACGTATAAAACCGAAAAAGTTTTCTCTTTA